>JAQBZB010000321.1 GCA_027622275.1 Planctomycetota bacterium
ATGTCGCTGGCGGACTCATATAGCACCTAAGAGTCTGCGCCAGCCCGCGAAGCGGTTAAGTTCAACGACTGAGGTAACGGGGGGCGAGGAGAGGAGCTTGATTTCAGGACCGACTGCGCCGAGCCCTCAGTCGCAGAACGACTGAGCTAAACGGGTGGCGGCCAGCGACTTGAACTTTCAGACTTGGCGCCCAACCGCCACTCCGGTTTAGCGATTTGTTATTCCGCGATTCACGCCTACTCGTCTTGTGCAATCTGCTTCAACGTATCGTCGCGCATTTTGACCTGGCTGATCATCTTTGCGACTTCAACCGCAGCGGCACCGTGGCCAGCTTTTGCAAGTGCCAGCGCGGAATCGCGTGCGGTCCGCATTTTCTTGTCTTCGACGGTGATTGCGCTAACCGCCTTCTTGACAACGTCTCCTTCGCCAGCTGTCGCTGCGTCGATCGCAACTTTCGCCAGCGCCGTATTGCGATGCGTGACTTCATTCATTTCGGTTGCGGCATCCAGTCGCGATTGATGATCGGGCTTGGCGTCGTTACTGCAACCAGTCAATTGCAGCACGCAGATCAACAGCAGGCAGTAACGCATCGGGTTGGTTCTCCCCTCGATGATTGGCGTAACGGTTTTGGTTGTGCCTCGCCCCAAACACAGGAAGGCACGGTAGCGACTTAGCGGAATAACGAATTGCGATCTATGCGGCTTCATGGATGAAGACGCATAGATCGTGCGTTGAACTTTGCCGCTTCGCTAAGAGCTACCCTCGCGGGAGTCACACCCGCTTGTCAACAAACCATTTCCAGTCCGCACGTGCAACGCCTTGTTCGTCGTGTGCTTCGTTATCGGTTCACGCTTGGGGAGCCGAACAATTCGGCGGCCTGAGGCAGCCTGACGGCGACGTATCTCAGCACCGATTCGATACACGTCGTTGTCGAACTGAGCAGCTAAGCGGTGCCGAATTTCACGAATTTCTTCGGTGATCGGATTATGAACCATCTTCAATCCCCATCAATTCGTCGGGAGTACAAATAATTGGCGGCTCGAAGCCAGCATCGCGACAAACCTGCTCGATGCGACTCCGGAGGGAAGCATTCGCAATGTGCTTGAAGTTCCATGTCATCAGATAGTTTACACCATTTACGGCCGATATGGCGATGTGAAATGCGTCCCGCGGTTCCGACGCCGGGACGGCCCTGCCAGCAATTAAGGCATCCGCCAAGGTATCCACTTCATCGGACGATTCGATTAGATCAACGTCTTTTACGATTTCGAGACGCTCGGCGGCGGCCAAAGGGTCACCATCCGAACATTCGTCGAGGACGAGTTGCGAAATGAAGACGATGTAGTTTGGGGCATCGTCGCGCCACCAATCTCGTGTAATCTGCTGGCGAGCAACGACCAAAGGATCTCGATGGATTCGTCCTGCGATGTGACCGACGACAGTTGTTTCGATGTAAACCGAATCCATTGAGTAACCCTATCACGACGAACGCCTAAGGTAACCCGGCGGCGGCCAAGTGACTTCGATTTCAAAAACCCGCGTCATCCGCCGCTCGGGGCGAGTAGACTGTGGTCTCTCGGATGCAGGTTGATGTTGTTATCCACCCGTTTCCTCTGGTGGTGTCACAAGATCTCAGCCATTTCCGATTGACCCACAGCCCCTCTCAGAACCGGACGTGCGCCGTTAACGTATCGAGCGACAGCCACTGGTTGGCGAAGCTATCGCTGAAACGCTGCGAACGCGGATCGTCGAGCATCTTCACAACCTGCTGCCCGAGGACCTTCGGATCCTTTAACTTTCCCGACTGGCCGAGCAAGAACAACTCGCGGTCCGGCATCGTGCTCCAGAAGAAATAGGACAGGCGACTTGCGAGTTGATACGCACTGAGTTCTCCCTCTTCTTCGGGCAAGTAGAGGAAATCGGGCGAAGCCATCATCGCGCTCATGGTCTCGATGAATGCCTCGCGCCAATCGCGCTTCGCGGCGTACCTGGCGTTGAGATGCTGCACCCACAGAGTCATTTCGTCGCGAGTCACGCGGCGGCGAAACGCTCGTGCTGCGAACCGGCTCAGTAAGGCCAGCCGTGCGTCGGCGTCCTTGAGATTCGGGATCGTATCACTGCCAATGGTGGTGCGAACCGATTCAGGAGGCCACTGGTCAAAGAAAGGGCCTTCGATTTTGAACCCGGTGACACGGATGCCCGGTCCACGGAAAGGCCCACTCGCGTCGGCTCTCGTTATCTTTCCGCGTCGGAGGGCCGAACGAATCTGGGTGATCGGTTTCCCCGGTCCGTTGGCAAACTGGAGGTAAGGATGAAACCCGCGGTCAATCCATCTCTCCACCTGAAACGTCTGCTCTTTGCCATACTTCAGCGGAAACTTCTCTTCGCTTCGGTCCAATTCGGAAATGCTGGCATGATTGCCTGAAACGCCAATTCCCAGAATAGGTGCGGCGTTCACGGGGGCGAAGAGAACCGGATAGTGCTTCTCGTCGATGGCCGACGCCGTGACGGTGATCCGATATCGCCCTGGCGTTTTCATCAACAGCGTCGGGCCGCCATCATGAATTTTCGCTTTGCCGACTCGAAAGATATACGCGTTCGGACTCTTTGTTTCGTAACGCCGTGAACCTCCCGTCATTTTCGCAGTGTTGACGTTGATATCGCGCGGTTCTGACGGTTTGGGCTCGAGCGTGAACAGGGCCTGGCGAAGACTCGACTGCGCCGCTTGTAGATACTCCAGCAACAATTCGTTGGAAGTCACAAGCGACTCGGCTTCCGTGTCAAAGCCTTCCGACACCTCGTCTTTGTAGATGAACTTCCCCGGGTCGAAGATTCCGTCGCGCAGACCAAGCAGGTCGCGTACCGTGTTGCTGTATTCGCGTTTATTCAGCCGCCGCAGCGCGGCAGTCTCCGGCGTCGATGATTTTTGGGCAAGGTCCAGAAAATGACTTGCCAACAGCTTCCGCTCTTCGCGTGTCGGTTGCTTCTCGTCATCGGGCGGCATCTGTCGGCTGGAGAGCTGTTTGTAAATCCGCCCGAACAAATCCACGTCATCTTGCGAGAGACGATCCAGCCTGACATCGCCTTCTTGCGTGTCAGCGCCGTGACAGTGACTACAGTATTTCTTTAGAAGCGACTTGGTGCTCGCAGGCTCCTCGGCACGCGCCGCGCTGGCCACGGGGAAGAAGCAGACAACGACGAACACGGATCTCATACTTAAATCAAAGCTCATTTGTAGATCAGTCCCAGAGTAATTGGGCAGGAAGATAGGGGCAGGAAAATCCCATGCTGATCTTCCTGCCCCCATTTTCCTGCCTCTTAACCAAAATCCACGGTTCCGGAGGCGTTGTTGAACCGGTCGATCTCGACCCCGAATTTCTGCAACATGGTTGTGTACAGATTGTTTAACGGTGTTCGCTGGCCGCGCGGCAGTTTGGCTTCGACGTGGCCGCGATGCTTGAGACCACCGCCGGCGATCACGGTTGGCAGATCGCGATTGCTGTGGCGGGCGGCGTCTCCCAGGCCCGTGCCGAAGAGCACCATTGTCTTGTCGAGCAACGTTCCGTCTCCGCGATTGGCCAGCGGAGTGTCCTGCAGCCGGCTCGTGAAGCGAGCCATTTGCTCAAAGTAGAACTTGTCGATGATCTGCAACTGCTGAAGACTCTTGGGGACGTTGCCATGGTGTGATAGACCGTGGTAGCCGCCGGTGACGCCATCCAATTCGATGGTGCGATTGTGCATTCCAAACCCAGCGGTAAAGACGCGGCTGGAATCCGATTGAATGGCCAGGAACAGCAGATCAAACATCAGCGGTGCCAGGAATTCATAGTCCATGTCCGAATGGGGATGGCCGGTCGCGTCATAGTCAACGTTCGGCTTGGACGTATTCAACCAACGTTGCATGCCCTGCAATTTGATCTCAGCCTCGCGGATCGCGGTCAGGTACTCGTCTAACTTCTTTTTGTCCGAAGGACTCGTGCGTCGCTCGAATTGTTTGGTCTGTGCGCGAAGCAGATCGAGGATGCTGCCCTGTTCATCCAGTTCCTTCTCACGCGCCTTGATCGCCGCTGCTGAATCCCTGACGAACAATAGCTTGAACAAATCTCGAGGGTTCCCGTGCTCGCGCACTTTGATTCCGGACTTCGTCCAGGACGCACCGAGTGTTCCGCCCACACAAACATGCAGCGACGGGAATCGCGTTCTATAACCCACATGTTCGGCGGCGACCTGATCCACGGAAACAGCGGTCCCCGCCAGCGCGCCAGCCGGGCTCACACCACTGAGGACCGATTTCATCGCGCCGTGTTTGGAGAAGATGCCGGGGTGATCCATGTGCGAAAACACGGTGAACTGATCTCGCATTTTCGACAGGGGCTGGAGTGTCGGCGAAAGCTGATAATCGGCACCGAATGATTTGGGAAAAAACGCCCCCGGATACAATCCCAGTGCGCTGCTAATGCAGACCATTCGCATCGGCTCGCCAACGTCCTTTCGTGTCGGACCCGCCAAGGACTCCAGGCATGGCAGAGCGATCGACACGCCTGCCGCCTTCAGGAATAGGCGGCGTCCATAACCAGTTCCTTGAGATTTCTTATTCATGGTTCATTGCTCTCTTGCGATTGGTTTCTACTTTGTTTTGCTGGATTGAATTTGCCTTGATCAAATCTGGCGCTCGACGCCGGTTGATCGACGATGGATTGTTTTGCGTTCGAGGTTATCCAGGTTTTCGCCAAAAGCCAAATCTTTTGACATGTACTGCTGTTGTGTCTGTGCTCATGATTGGTTCCTACTATTTGAGTCGGACCAACTTTCCTTTTCGTGTGGCCACATTCTTGTAGTCCCATTGAATGGTTTTTGATTTCTTGATCCAGCGTTTCATGTCGGCCAGATCAATTTGTTCAGAATGAGTGAGGATCATTGAAGCGTCTTTGAATTTTCCAGTTCCGGGATTCAATTTGCCTTCGTCAAAACTCGCGCCACTCCAGAACATGAGCCGAATTCCGGCTTTCAGTTTGCTGTAACCGACGATCGGGTTTCCATCCAAGAACCAAACCGGATGGCGATGCCAGATCTTGCTTTCTGCTTCGGGAAGTAGTTCGAAAATGGTTGCCGCAAGAGTTTCGCATATCTGCTGCTCTTTGACTGTTTCTCGATCTTTGTTGAATGCTGCGATGTCGGGATTCATTGTTCTTTAGCGATGCCAATTTTCGTGGGGCAACTGATTCAATATCAGCTTCCTTCGCACACGTCCTGGAACCACTCCTTCTTCCGGGCAAGCCGGCACAGAAATTCACCCCGGCCAGTTCCGGTCATTTTGATTTCTTCGTCCCTTCACGAAGTTCGCGGGCGACGGTGAGGTAGTAGTTCCTTGCGGTGGCATTGACCATGTTGTGGGCCAGCTTGGTCAGGGCTTCTGCTTTGATCTGCTTGGCTTCGCCATTGTCTTCGTTGACGGCCAGCAGGTGGTCGGCAAGCTGCGCGGCCCACTGGTTGTCATCCTCGGCGAGTGCGACTTTGGCGGCTTGCAACAACTTGTCCTTTCCGCCGGCGAGTTTGGCCATTCGCTCGGCTTCGGCCTTGGGCGGCAACGGAAACAGATTCGTTGCATTGCCATCGAACCAACCAAGGTAGCTGTTGAAGACCGTGCGAACGCCCCAGTCAGGATGTCCGTAGAACGGTTGCAGGTAATCCTTTTTGGCCAAACGCTCAGGGAGCTGCACGTACTCGACCAACTCGTCGGGTGTCAGACCTTTGTTGATGCCCTCGACGGTCTTGTCGTGAATGAATTGCACGGCGTCGCGGTAATCGGTCAGCACCTGTTTGACTTCTTTCGCTCCGAGAATCGGATTCGTGTGACCGCCGACCAAGGCAATTGCATCTTTGTCGGCCATTCTGCTCAGGCTTTCCGCCCACAGCCGGACGTTGCGATTAGGGGTGCCGCGAATGGCGTACAGATTGGGAAACGATCGGTAGAAGTTGTCGCCGGCGAACAGGACTTTGCCTGCCGGATGCCAAACGAAGAGTCCATCGTTCGTCTCGCCCGGCGCTGCAACGAGTTCGAGTTCCACGCCGGCGACTTCGATTCGTTTTCGGTTGCCTTCTACGAAGTGAGTCGGGTTCGTTGCTTTGCCCCCGGAGAACACGGCACCGCCACGTTTCGGATAGCGGACCGGCGCAACACCGTTGTTGATGCGTTGCTCCGGTGGCAGTTTAAATCCGGCCTGCCTCGCGCCCCGCACGTTCTGGTAGGTCAGTCCGCCGGCCTTCCACGGGCGAGCCTCGCTGCCGAAGTTGACGTGTGCCCAGATTTGCGGACGATCGGCACCGAGAAACACAGGTGCTCCGCCAGTGTGGTCGCCGTGCGAGTGCGTGTAGATGATGGCTTTGACTGGTTTGTCGGTGATCTTGCGAAACTCTTTGGCGATCTTCTCAGCGGCTTCGCCCATCATCCCTGTATCAACGAGCACGACTCCGTCGTCGCCAACAATCATTGAGACGTTGGAAACGCTGTAGCCAACGGCAACGTGAACATTGTCGGCCACTTTGATGATCTGTTCCTTGAACTGCTCGCTTTGCCTGGTCAACTGCTCGGTCGCATTGTCCGCATCCTGAGCCGTCGTTGCGGTGGCGACGAGCAGTGAAACGATCAGTGAAAAAGTGAGTCGGGTCATGGGAAATCCCTTTGTTGTGTTGCAGTTCAAGTAGGCCGCATCAAGCGCAACGCCGTTCCGGCACCGTCATTGTGGCAAGCCCTTCAGCCGATCAATTTCCTCGCAGAGTTGGAGAGCGAAGTCGAGCAGCATCTCCACCGCTGGAGTGCGTATTTCCGGTGGAATCTTCCGTTCCATTTCAGCGATGGTGAGCGTCCTTGCCATCCGTGTATGACGCGCAGAAACTTCCGATCGAGTAAAGACGAATTCCACACGGTTATTGAGAAGTCACGGCAAAATCCCATGCCAGTTGAACAGCCCCATCAGTGCTGATGCGTGGTCCGTTGTATCGATTGCCGAATGAATTCGTCGTCACGGTAATGACTTTCTCTCATTGATCTCGGCAGACGCCGGCTCGTTCATCCAATATAGAACCGATTAAACTAATCTGATTCTCTCGACAACACATCGACTCCGAGAAGCCTGGTAACCGGACTCCGGCAATCCACCGAACGACATGAGCGGAACAAGTTCCGCTCTACGATGTCCTCCCCAACTTTCCAACACTCCCAATAGTCGGCACACTCTGCTGCCTTCAAGCAATGCAGCGAACAAGCATTCGAAGAGACATGCCATGCACGAATTGCAGACGGAAAACATCGCCCGCGTCAATCGCCGCCAATTCTTCGGATCGACATCGAGCGGAATTGGAGTCGCAGCTCTGGCATCCCTGCTGAGAACAGGATCGGTCGTCGCCGACTCGCCTGGTTCAGCCGCGCGAGTCCCTGGACTCCCCGGATTGCCGCATCACCTCGCAAAAGCAAAACGCGTCGTCGTGTTGTGGCAGGGTGGAGCACCGTCGCACGTGGATCTGTTCGACGACAAGCCGGTGCTGCGCGACTTGCAGGGCAAGGACATCCCGGACTCGGTCCGCGGCACCACTCGGCTTTCGACGATGTCCAGCGGTTATGCCAAATGGCCGTGCTTGCCCGCGATCAAGCCGCACAAGCAGTACGGCAAGGCGGGCATCACCATGAGCGAAATGTTGCCTAACATCGGATCAATGGCGGACGACATCTGCCTGGTGCGGAGCATGCATACCGAAGCGGTCAACCACGCTCCGGGAGTCACGCTGTTCATGACCGGAGCCCAGATTCCCGGTCGGCCCAGCATGGGGGCCTGGCTGTCGTACGGCCTGGGCAGCGAGACCGACAATTTGCCCACGTTCGTTGTGATGACATCCAGCGATAAAGGCAAAACGTGTGGTCAACTCTTCTTCGACTATTACTGGGGCAGCGGATTCTTGCCGAGCCGCTATCAAGGTGTCCGCTTTCGCAACACGGGCGATCTGGTGCCGTATCTCGCCAATCCGCCGGGTGTCAGTTCCGTCGCGCGGCGAGCGATCCTGGACGAAATCTCTGCTATGAACACGGCGCATCTGGCCGACTACGGAGACCCGGAAATCGAAACCCGCATCGCGCAATACGAGATGGCATTCCGCATGCAAACCAGCGTGCCGGAGCTGGTGGACTTTTCCGGCGAGACGAAAAAGACGATCGAACGCTACGGCCCCGACGCCCTCAACAAAGGCTCGTTCGCCAACAACTGCCTGGTGGCTCGCCGATTGCTGGAACGCGGAGTGCGGTTTGTGCAGTTGATGCATTCGGGTTGGGATCAGCACGGCAATCTCTTCACGCAACTGGAGCAGCAATGTCGCGACACCGAAGGTCCATCGGCCGCGCTGGTCAAGGACTTGAAAGAGCGCGGCATGCTGGACGACACGCTGGTGGTTTGGGGCGGAGAATTCGGACGCACGCCGTTCGGCCAAGGCAACCCCGCCAAACCCACGGGCCGAGACCATTTCGGCAGGGCCTACAGTTGGTGGATGGCGGGCGGCGGCGTGAAACCCGGGTCGGTCTATGGGGCCACCGACGATTTCGGCTGGAACATCACGGAAAATCCAGTCCACGTTCACGACATGCAGGCGACGCTGTTGCATCTGTGCGGCATCGACCACACGCGACTCACGTTCCGTTATCAAGGTCGGCAGTATCGTCTGACGGACGTCCACGGCAAAATCGTCAGCGGGCTGTTGTCGTAAATTCGGTCAACGATTCAGGATGGCGTCGCGCTCGGAAATGGCCAACGCGTGTGCCGGGAAGCCTTCGTGATTGGCCAGCGCCTCGGTGGCTCCCTTGAGTCGCTCGTAGCCTTCTCGATTCAGGTACGCGATGCTGGTTTTCTTGATGAAGTCGTCGATCGTGACCGACGAGAACGACTTGGCAAACGCGCCGGTCGGCAAGATCGCATTGACGCCCAAACAATAGTTGGCAATCGAAATGGGCGTGTACGGACCGAGCAAGACTTCACCGGCATTTTGAATGCGACCGATGTACCGAAACGCGTCGTCGACCTGCAATTCCATGTGTTCCGGAGCGTAGTCGTTCACGAAGTCGAACGACGCATCCAGGCTGGGCGTGATCAGAATTCCGCCGTAGTTTTCCAACACTTGTTCCACGAACTCGCGACGCCATTTCGGCAACTTGGCGACAAACTTCGGAATATGTTCCGCCGCCCGCATCGCGACTTCTTCCACGTGCGTCACCAAGATCGCGGCGGAATCAGGACCGTGTTCGGCTTCGATCAGCAGATCCAAGGCCGCGATTTCAGGGTCGGTGGTTTCGTCGCACAGAATGATCGACTCGCTGGGACCGGCCGGCAGTCCGACATCCACGGTTCCATACAGCAGTCGTTTGGCGGCCGATGCATAGATGCTGCCGGGTCCGATGATCTTGTCGACTTTGGGGATCGACTGAGTCCCCAGTCCGAGTGCCGCGACGGCGTGGGCGCCACCCATCTTGTAGATCTCGCGAATGCCGCATTTCCGCGCGATGTAGAGCGTTCCAGGATCGACTTCGCCGTGTTCATTCGGCGGCGTGACGACCGCGATTCGCGGCACCTTGGCGACCGTGGCCGGCACGCCCAGCATGACCATCACCGACGGGAACGTGCCCTTGCCGCCCGGTACATACAGCCCCGCGCTGGCGACGGGCGTGTGTCGTTCGCCTGCGAAGACACCTGGGCGGATTTCGTGAAACCACATTTCCTTGGGAAGCTGTTTGCGATGAAACGTCTCGACGTTTTCGCAGGCCAATTCAATGGCATCCACGACTTCGGGAGCGACTTTGTCCTGGGCCGCCTCGATTTCCGCGTCGGTGACTTTTAGCGATGCAAACGTGTCGCCCCCGTGGTCAAACTGCTGAGCGTAATCGAGAACCGCAGCATCACCATGCGTGCGGATTTCGGCGATCATCTTGGAAACCGTGCCGGCAACCTGTTCGATGTTGCTTTCAGCACGCTGCATCAGGACACGCAATTCAGCGGCGTTCAGTTCCGCTAGACGTCGGATTTTGACCATGGTTCTCGGGATTCAAATCAAGGTTGGATCGGTGGCACGCACGGCGTTCGTTGGTCATCGTATCTGAGGAGCAACGAAGAATTAACCGACCGCAAAAGCCGAACAACACCTGAACGCAAGCGACTTCACGGGGTCAGGCTTACGTCTTTCAGATTTGGCGGGCGTTGGACTTCGGGTTCATC
>JAQBZB010000322.1 GCA_027622275.1 Planctomycetota bacterium
ATCGAAGACGTGGCGGTGGTCGAAGGCGGAGGGTTGCTGTTCACGGTCACACTGGATCAGGCTGTGCAAGACGGTTTCGATGTTGATATCACTTTCATCAACGTGAATGCGACTGGCGGCGCGACGACTTTGGAGACGCCCGACGATTACGACAACGGCATTCGAAACTTGACATTCGTGGGTGTCGCGGGCGAGACGCAGCAGTTCACGGTCAGCACGCTGGACGATGCGGTGTTGGAGGCGAACGAGACTTTTTCGGTTCAGTTGACCGCCAGCAACACATTGGTCAATGATAGCGACACGGCGACGGGAACGATCATTGACAACGATGCTGCGAAGGTGACGGTCGAAGACGTGATGGCTGTGGAAGGCGACGGTTTGCTATTTACGGTCACGCTGGATAAGGCCGTGCAGGGCGCGTTCGATGTGGCCGTGAGCTTATCGGACTTAAGTGCGACCGGCGGCGACGTTCCATTGATCGCGCCAGAAGACTATGACAACGTCACCGCCACGCTGACTTTCGCTGGGACGGCAGGCGAGACGCATCAATTCACGATCAGCACGCTCGACGATGCGGTGTTGGAGAGCACCGAGAGCTTCACTCTTGCTCTTGATGCTGACAACGCCCTAGTGACCGATAACGACACGGCAACGGGAACGATCAACGATAACGATACGGCTGCGGTGACGGTCGAAAACGTGTCGGCTGTCGAAGGTGGCGGCTTGCTGTTTGTGGTCAGTTTGGACAAGGCAGTGCAGGGCGCGTTTAATGTAGTGGTCAGCTTGTCGGACGTGAGTGCGATTGGTGGTTCGGCTCCGGTGATCAGTCCGGAAGACTATAACGACGGCGGCCAGACGCTGACTTTTGCCGGCACGGCGGGCGAATCGCATCAGTTTACGGTCAACACGCTCGATGATGGCATCTTGGAAAGCACCGAGTCGTTCACCGTTCACTTGGCGGCTGACAACGCGTTGGTGACCGACAGTGATACCGCGACGGGAACGATCACGGATAACGACGCTGCACAAGTGACCGTTGCGGATGTAACGGCGGTCGAAGGCGGCGGATTGCTGTTTACCGTTACGTTGGATCAAGCCGTACAAGACGCGTTCACTGTGGATGTCAGTTTCAACGACATGAGTGCGATCGGCGGTGCGGCACCATTCGAGCGTCCCGTAGATTATGCCAACAGCGCAGTGACGCTAAGCTTTTTCGGCACGGCAGGCGAGACGCAGCAGTTTACGGTCAACACGCATGCCGATGCAGTTGTAGAAGCGAACGAGAGCTTTACGGTTCGGCTAAACTCCAGCAACACCCTCGTTTCGGACGGTGATACGGCGACGGGAACGATCACCGATGACGATGCTGCCCAGGTGACGATCGAAGATGTCACAGCCGTCGAAGGTGGTGGCTTATTGTTCACGGTGACGTTGGACGAGGCAGTGCAAGACGCGTTTGATGTTGACGTTAGCCTTGTCAGTGTTTCCGCCGATGGCGGCGTGTCACCGCTGGTCAGTCCCGAAGACTATGACAAGGGGCCCGTGACGCTGAACTTCACGGGGACGGCGGGAGAGCAGCAGCAGTTTATGGTGAACACGCTGGATGATGCGGTACTCGAAGGCAGTGAAACCTTCAACGTTCAATTGGCTGCCAGCAATGCCTTGGTCACCGACGACGACACCGCGACAGGAACGATCACGGACAACGATGCCGCCCAGGTGACCATGGAAGATGTGACAGCCGTGGAAGGCAGCGGATTGTTGTTCACCGTCAGGCTCGACAACGCAGTGCAAGTCCCGTTCGCTGTGAATGTCAGCTTCACGAACGTGAACGCGACGGGAGGTAGGAAACCACTTGTCATGCCGACGGACTACGACAACGCCACAGTGGAACTGAACTTTGCGGGGACGGCGGGCGAGACGCAACAGTTTTTTATCATCACGGCAGACGACGCGGTTCTAGAAACGAGCGAGAGCTTCACCGCTCGGTTAGACTCCAGCAACGCGCTGGTGACCGACGATGATACCGCGACTGGAACCATCACGGACAACGATTCTGCGGAGGTGACGATCGAAGACGTGACGGCAGTGGAAGGCAGTGGTTTGCTGTTCACGGTCACCCTGGATCATGCGGTGCAAGAATCGTTCGCGGTGGTTGTTAGCTTCGCGAACGTGTCGGCCAGCGGCGGAGCGACTCCGCTGGTCACTCCGACAGACTTCGACAACGAGGCACAGACCGTGACGTTCTTGGGGACGGCGGGCGAAACGCAGCAATTCAACGTGAGCACGCTGAATGACAGCGTTGTGGAAGGTACCGAGACCTTCTCGCTTCATCTGGCTGCCAGCAACGCGTTGGTGATTGACGATGATGCCGCGACGGGAACAATCACCGATAACGACGCTGCGAAGGTGACGGTCGAAGACGTGACGGCGGCCGAAGGTGGTGGCTTGCTGTTCACCGTCACGTTGGATCAAGCGGTGCAAGATTCGTTCACAGTGAATGTCAGTTTGTCGAACGTGAGTGCGGCGGGTGGTGCGGCTCCGTTAATGAGCCCTCAAGACTACGTCAATGACGGACAGACGCTGACCTTTGCCGGAACGAAGGGCGAGACGCGACGATTCACGGTCAGCACACTTGATGACGACGTCTTGGAGAGTACCGAGACGTTCACGGTTCAGTTGGCGGCCAGCAACTCGCTGGTCACTGATAGCGACGCGGCGACGGGGACGATCACCGACAACGATACTGCTCAGGTGACCGTTGCGGACGTGACGATGGTGGAAGGTGGTGTCTTGCTGTTCACTGTCACGTTGGACAAGGCGGTACAAGACCCGTTTGATGTGGCCATCAGCTTCGGTGACGTGAGTGCAGCCGGCGGTGCGGCACCATTGGAGTATCCTGAAGATTACGCCAACAACGCATTGACGCTGAGCTTTGTCGGAACGTCTGGCGAGACACGGCAATTCATGGTCAACACGCTGGATGACGCAGTCCTGGAAGGCAGTGAAACTTTCACCGTTCATTTGGCCGCCGGCAACGCGCTGGTGACCGACGATGATACCGCGACTGGAACCATCACGGACAACGATTCTGCGGAGGTGACGATTGAAGACGTGATCGCAGTGGAAGGCGGTGGCTTGCTGTTTTCGGTCAAACTCGACAGGGCAGTACAAGCCGCGTTTGTCGTGGATGTCAGCTTCAGCGATGTGAGTGCGACTGGCGGAGCGACGTTGGCCGCTCCCGTTGACTTCATCGACACGCAAGTGTCTCTGAACTTTGCGGGGACGGCGGGCGAGATTCAGCAGTTCACGGTCAGCACGTTCGACGATGCGATTCTGGAACCTGGCGAAAGCTTCACCGTCCACCTGGACTCCAGCCACGCCTTGGTGACCGACAGCGACACGGCGACGGGGACGATCACCGATAACGACGATGCTCGGTTGACGGTCGAAGATGTCGCGGGTGTGGAGGGGAGTCGTTTATTGTTTACGGTGCTGTTGGATAAGCGAACGCAAGAGGAATTTGATGTCGAAGTGACGTTCGTCGACGCGAGCGCGCGGGGAGGTAGTATGCCGTTGGTGAGTCCAGCGGATTATGCCAACGGAAGTGTGACGTTGCATTTTTCGGGAACAGCCGGTGAAACGCGGCAGTTTACTGTGAACACCCTGGACGATGAACTCCTGGAAGGCGATGAGACCTTCCTCGTCCAACTCGATGCCACCAGCAACATTGTCCTCGACTCGGACACGGCGATCGGTACCATTACGTCGCCCTTTGACTTCGGTGATGCCCCGAACTTGTCTCAGTCTGGCTTTAACAATAGCTATCCCACGACGATCTCGCAAAACGGAGCACGGCATGCGGTGTCGTCAGGTTTGCGGCTGGGTACAGCAGTTGACAGCGAACTGGATGGCCAGCCAGCCAGCGAAGCCGATGCTGATGACATCGTCGGGGCCGATGAGGACGGCGTCCAACCAATCGCCAGTCTGCTTGCCACGACCGACTTCGCAACAAGATCGAGCTTTGCGGTGGACGTATCCGACGCGGGGTTGCTCGATGCGTGGGTGGATTTCAACCGTGACGGTGATTGGGATGACCCGGACGAGCAGATCGCACTGAGTGTTGCTCTTCCGCCAGGAGTGCATCTGCTCGGGTTCACCGTACCTGCTGGCGCAACTCCGGGTGATACGTTCGCACGCTTTCGCCTTAGTTCGCAGGGCGGATTGTCGACCACCGGTGCGGCCGCCGACGGTGAAGTGGAAGATTACCTGATAACGATTCTCGACGGTGACAGCGGCCTCGCTGAAGTCAAAGTCGGCCTGCCCGCATCCGTCGAAGTAGACACCGACGCAGATGGGCAGGATATCGTCGTTCGAGTCGAAGCGACCGAGTTGTTTCGAGCTCCCGGCGCAAGGGTCGCCCGCTTCCGATTTGTTGGCAACGAGAGCGAGGATGTACTCAACATCGCCAACCTCAGTGCTGCATTTACCGGGCCGCTCGTCGTTGTCACAGGTGATGGGAACGACTTGCTGCGATTGAGTGGGGAAGATCAAATAGTCGATCTGAGCATTGTCTCCAGTTTGGACGTGCAGGGAGTTGAAACGATCGATATCGTCGGTCGCGGCGACAACACACTCGGCTTCTCGGCACAAGATGTCGTAAGAGTCTCATCGACCGGCACGTTGGCCATCCGGGCCAATCCCGGAGACGCTGTGAACATCGGACAAGGGTGGACGTTCCAAGACGCAGTGTTCGAGGATGGGGTCCTTGTTCGCATCCTCGAGCAGGGAGACGCCACGATCAGAATGATCGGTCCCTACGACTGGTCAAACCCCGCGAATCCCTTGGATGTGAACGCCAGCGGCTCGGTCGAGCCACTCGATGCGTTGATTGTCATCAATGAGCTGAATAGTCCGCAGTACAGCGACTCGATCCGCCGCCTAGACGATCCCGCAACGTTGAGCGAGTTCCCGCGTTTCTTCTACGATGTCAATCAGGACGGATTCGTAGCCCCGATTGATGCGCTTCAGGTCGTCAACTTTCTCATCGCGCGAAGCACTTTGCCCGCCGGGGAAGCATCGGCAATCCCTTCGACTATCCAACGCTTGCCAGCCATTCCAACTCGCGCAGTAGTGCAGACTTGGCTTGATCCCAGGCGTGGAGGACCCTCCTCGCGAATGAATCAGCTTGCCAGTCCAGATTTGGGCGAGCCCTTTGCAAAGCGTGGCAAGACGCCGGCGGAAGATATCCCCACAAAGACAAATGCAAAAGCATTAGACTCCGTCATGGCGGATGTACTCGATTGGCTCGAAACCGAAACGCCAGGTCACACATTGCGTCCAACTCGTCATGCGGAATGAGGCCGGGCGATCGACGATTCTGCGTTCCTTCTCGCTAGCTATGGTCAGACGACTGTCGATGAGGAATGGGAGCAAGTCCGAGAACCTCCATCATCGGCTGGACAAACGACTCGTATCGCTTGCCGATGCCGACCTTCGTGGACTCGAAGGGACGGTGGACGCCGCGTTGATCTTCGCTTCGCACCGGGCGCGAGTTCTGATAGAAGGAAAGATAGCGCTGGTCCCAGGCGAAACCACAATAGTCACAGAGGGCCTTGATGGTTGATTCCGGTTGCGCCACCAGGTCCTCATAGACCACTTCGTGAATGGATGGTGTGAGAACCTGATTCCAATGCGACATCATTCGCTCATATTGCCGATAATAGTGAGCCAATTCTTCCTGACTTGCACCGTAGCTCAGATTTGGAAAGTCTTGAAGGTAACACGAAACGCACGTATCCAGCGGATCACGGCGGCAGTGAATGATGCGGGCGTTAGGGAACATTGTCCGAAATAAACCTAGGTGCATGAAGTTGCCGGACCGCGTGCTGATGACTTGTTCTGCGCCGCCACCCAAGGTGTCGAGAAACTGCAGGTGTTTTTCAGCCAGCGCACGTATCGCCGGTGCTTCCAGCAGGGAAATGCATGCGGGATAATCCCCCTCGGTTTCCCGAGCAACCTTCTTGGCATGCAAGAAGAGTCCCAGGTGTTCCCCTGCCCCGGCGACCCGATCATCTACACAAAGTATTTGTTCTACCAGCGTCTTTCCGGTCCGCGGCATGCCCACGATCAGGATCGATCGCTCTGAATCCAGGCCGCAGGAGCGGACACGGTCGAAGAAAGCTCGATCAAAGGCGTCAATCGTCGCATCGACGAGCAACCGTCGGCCCTCGATGTCACAGTGACGATTTTCTTTACGCATCAGGGACCGTCGAATGTGGTTGGCTTTCTCGCAGAATCGAAATGCCTTCTCGTAATCATGTCGCCGGTCGAAAACACGTCCCAGCGCGCCGAGCAACCGGCAGGCGTCTTTCGGCGGGAGTTCGCTTTGGCGTAAGTGTTCCATCCGGGCGATCTGGTCTGGACTAAGTCGATATGCTCCCATCTCCTCCAAAACCGACAGGTCAATATATGGTCCAACGTGTTCGGGGATTCTTTGCAAAATGCATTCAACAGATTCAACCGCCTTCGCGACATTGCCCTTCTGCACCAAAACTGCTGCCAAACTGCCGAGGGCTGACGTCAGTCCAGGGTCGATCTTAAGCGACTCCTCCAAGTAAGCCTCCGCCTCTTGCAACTCGTTACGATCTTGGCAAATCTTGCCCAAGTTGGCGAGTGTGTGAGGGTTGTTCGGCGCCAGCTCCGACGCTCGCAGAAACGCACGTTTCGCGTTATCGGATTGCCCGCTTTCTGCATAGATGATGCCCAAGCTGCCGAAGAGTCCTGCTTGAGACGTTGAGTCATTCGTGCCTCCGATTGCCTCCGTGATGACACTGGCACCGCGTCGGGCATCACCACCCTCCGCGATCACTTCTCCGAGTAAGCAGGAGGCTCCGGCGTGGCGGGGATGGGTTTGCAAAATATCTCGACAAATACCTTCTGCATGCCCTAGTTTTCCAGCTCGTCGGTATTCGTGAGCCGCTCTCAGGGCATCGGCGACAGGCATTGGATTGTCGGACATTGGCTCTTGGCCCTCAGGCAACCGGAACTGTATTCGAGCGAGGATGATAAAAGCTGCGAGCCGATTCGCGGCGCGTGCCGCCGGAACTCAACGATGCCGCGTCAGATTCTCAATCTTGTCACTCCAGCTGTCAACGAGCGTTCTGGCGAGGAACAGGGAGCTCGGCATCGCGAAGACTTTCTCTGCGAGCTGGAAGATGAGTCCACCTGTCCTGACAACAGATCCGGTAATCGACGGTAAATGACGCGCCGTGTCCTCGACCTGCGGATGAGGAATAGCCAGGTGGCCTCACGCCTGAGGACTCATAAGGCACGTGCAAACCTACGTTTAAGGCTGCAATGGCGACCGCATGATTTTCGTGGTGCGGAGACGTTCCCAGTTGCGCCGTTGCCATCCTAGTCTGATCCCACACGACCAGCAACGCTCGACTGTTGCGAGCCTTCACGGCAAACACCGCGTCATTCGCCGTCTTCTGTGATCGCCACACCTCGTCCACATGAACTGCACAGGCGGTGGCGGACCTCTACTGTGTAGCAAATACCTGGCAGGTTCAGTATGATGGCGACCATTCATCTGCATATTTGGAGAGTGTTTTTATGTCTGCGCGCAAACGCCGGTTATTGCACCACAAACCTTCAATGCCGCGGCATCTTGCGAAACTGCGTTCACGCACCATGTTATTGGAGCAGTTGGAGCATCGACTGCTGCTGGCGATCGATGTCGACGTGTCGCAATTGCCGAAAGCGCTAACAATCACGGGTAGCTCAGCCGACGACAACTTGCATTTGCGAGTTGACCAGAACGGCTTGTTGGAATTTAGTGAAACCGGCGTTGCTGGAACGTTTACTTCGGACGTAGATCCGCTCACTCCTGGGGTGCAGCAGTTCAAAATTGGAACGAGCACAAAGTTAGACGTAGATCTCGGTCTGGGAAATGACCTGCTCGTCATCGATGCGTTGTTAAATGAAAGGCTCGAGTCCACAAGAGCGACAGTCACGTTTGAAGGTGGTGCCGGCGCAGATACGCTCCAAGGACCGACGAGCGACAGCACGTGGAATGTGTCGGGCATTGGCGAGGGTAGTCTGAACGCGAATCTGTTCTTTGGCGATGTTGAACATCTGCAAGGTGCGCCGGACAATCAAGACACGTTTCTCTTCAGCTCGTCGGGCGATCTGCGCGGTGTTGTCGATGGTGGTGCAGGTGGGTTGGATACCTTAGTGGTTGAGGGAGGCGCTCGCGGCTCGATCGTCCTCACTCCCACAGGCCCCGACTTGGGCACATTGGCGCTCGACGACCGTTTGATCTCGTACCGAGGAATGGAGCCGCTTCGACTTGCCAGTGCGGGCACGGACGACCTGGTGCTCAAAGCGACTGCCACGGACGACGTGATTACGTTGAAGGACGGTTCGAGCCCCGGAAAGCTGATTTTTACGCACGGTACAGTCACTCAAGAGTTCACCGTCCCGACAGGCTCCATTACCATCGAAGCTCTGGGCGGTAATGACACCATCACGATCGAAAAGTCGGCGATCGCTACCGGAGCATCTCTGATCGTGAAAGGCGACGCTGGCAAGGATACCGTCACGATCGCCGGACATCTCTCCCTGCAAAGCGGCAAGCTCAGCATTGAAGCCGAGACGATCGCGGTTCCAGCCACTGGCAAGATCTCGGCGACTTCCGGGAATATCGAGCTGTTCGCGACGGCTCGGGATGAATCTACCGTATCCACTCAGGCCGGGGCCATACCCAAAGTCGCCGAGATCTCGATGGCCGGCGAGATCACGACCACCGGCACCGTTTCCATCCAGTCCAAAGTCGTTCGCGATGTGGATGTCAACGATTCTTCCAACGTGTCGATTTCGTCATCATCCGTGGCGTCAGCGAAGTTGCTCGCGGGAGCCAAGCTGACGGCCGCATCGGTTCAGATCCTCGCCCGCACTGAAGGTTCCGTTTCGACTCGCTCCTCTCTAAACGCCGAGAATTTGTTTACCGAAATCGCTACTTCTTCGATCGTCGACGCTAGTGTCACGGTGTCCAATGCATTCACCGCGGCTGCCCAGACAGCGACTACCTATCTAGCGAAGGGGCGGGACGCCGCGAACCGCGTGACCGGAGACGCGATGGCGTTCCTCCAAGGCGGAACACTTATCGCTGGAGCCGGTGGAGTCGCCATTACCGCAGGGGATTCGTCCAAGCTCACCGCGGAATCTCCGCAAGCTTCGAAGGTTCTGACAAGTCCAATACGTGTCGAGTCGCCGATTGCCTTGCCGCTCCCGCTAAAGATTGACGTTTCCGCCGCACGAAATCAATTGACACGGAACACACTGGCTTACGTGCAGCAAGGCACTGTCAACGTTAGCAGTAACGGTGACATCCGCGTTAAAGCGGATAAGGACGCCAGACTCCAGGCCAAGTCAACGGCGACGGCGTTGACGGCCGGAGGGACGCTGCCAGCGACTTTGGAGTTGGCAGGTACTTACTCTTCCAACACGATTCTTGGCGACGTTCGAGCGTACGCCAACAAGAGTGCGCTCACAACAGTTGGCACCGGCGACTTGATTGTCGAGGCTAGTGACAAGTCTGTTATCGACGCGACGACCCAGGTGTCTGCAACCACAAACCTGCCCAAGAGTGCATTGACCGGGATCAACGCCGCCTTCGGCGCGTCCATTGCCTTCAATGCCATCGGCTGGGACCCGGGCAACTCGACCTTCGCTTCGCTCGACGCTCTGCTTGGATCAGGTTACGGAACCGAGAAGCCAGCCAGTGTCAAAGCGTATGTTGTCGACTCGACGCTAGACGTCAAGGGCGATCTCACGATATCAGCGTTGTCCGAAACGAAGATCAACGCCACGGTTAGCAACGCCGCATCGTCCACGGCATCGGCACTTTTCGGCGCCAAGGGAATGAGTTCGGGAGGTGTCCTGGCAGGCAACCTGGTGAGCCGCGATGTGGATGCTTACTTGTCGTACGGCATGGCTCGTACGGTGGTTCCCGTGACGGGTGATGTGAAGATCACGGCGGAGGATAAGGCGGGGATTTATTCAAACAGCAAGCTGGTGTCCTCGTCGGTCACGACGAACGATGGCGGTGCGGCGATTGTAGACGAGTTGTTGGGAGACGTCTCTTCTTATGACTACAAGTCGGACGCCGGTTCGAAGACGCTGAAGTTTGGCGATCGTGTGCGTCTGACGGGCGATTATGTGACGGCAAAGTAC
>JAQBZB010000323.1 GCA_027622275.1 Planctomycetota bacterium
TGCACCACTCCAAGAAACACGAATCTCAAAAGACAAAGTCGTGGAGCCCAAGTCAGGAGTTCTGAGGCTGCGGACTTGGACATGGCCCTGCAAGCTACCGACGAGTTGTCAGCTTGGTTCGAGGTCGATTCGTGGACTCTGAAATGCGATACGCTGACCAAGTTGGCCGATATTAGCACGGCCGGCATTGATCGACACTCGATTGCCACGATGTCGTTAGCGTTAGCAGACGAGGCGATCGTCAACTCGGATTGGGGCAGCGCCGAGAAGTTGCTGGTGGCGGCTTCGCGCGTCAACGTGCGATTGAAAGACCGCGATGTCGTGCGTGCTGTGACCCAGAAGCGGAAACAGCTTCAGACACATAAGAAGCTCTGGGAGGAAGCCGAACAGGCTGCCACGCTCCTCGCGACGTCTCCCGACGACGCCCCAGCCAACTTGAAGCTGGGACGATTCCGCTGCTTCGTCAAAGGCGATTGGGACGCGGGCTTGCCACACCTCGCCAAGGGAAGCGACGAGCAACTCGTCAAGCTGGCGGAACAAGACACGCAGGGGCCGCAAGGCGGCGAAGCACTCGCGCTGGCGAATCAATGGTACGAATGGGGCGAGAAAGCTCTCGCGTCCGACAAAAATGGAGCCTTGCTGCGGGCCAAGCATTGGTATACGTCGGCGCTGCCAAGCCTCTCGGGCTTGGACCGCACCGTCGCCACGAAGAAGCTCGAAGAGCTGAAGGACAAAGTGGATGACACGACGACCAACAGCAAACAACTTGCTTGGCTGAACGGTCCGGTCGGTGAACTGAAACGACTCGAAGGCCATACGGGTGAAGTGACGTGTTTGGATGTCAGCCGCTCCGGCACGATGCTCGTTTCGGGATCAAACGACGGCACCGTCCGATTCTGGGATCTCGCTGAAGGCAAGGAGACCGGACAGATACGTTCGAGCGTCAGCCGCATCAGCCAGGTTGCTTTTATCCGCGACGATCAATTCGTTCTCGTCGCTGGCAGTCGCACGACGGCGGAGATTTGGAATGTCCGCACGGGCAGGCCCGCCACTTCGATGGCCATCCCATCATCGATTGGCGATGCGGCATTGTCGGACGACGACAAGATCTTCGTGTGTGCTCGTCGCACATCATCGAGTGGCAACGTGTCACTCTATGACATGGGCACGGGAGCCGTCGCTGGACAATTGAATTGTCCGTCGTACCCGACAGCGGTGACGCTCTCTCGCACAGGGCGTTTGCTCGCCGCCGGTAGCGGTGATAACAACATTTACCTTTGGAGTCTCGGTAACGGACAACTCGCCGCGCCGTTCACGGGCCTCAGCAGCACCCCGAACGATGTCGCCATTTCACCCAACGAGCAACTTGTCGCGGCATGTGTCTCGAATCAAGTGATGATCTGGGAAATCGCGACGGGCAAACTCCTTTCGCAATCCAGTTCGTCCCGCTACGCGTCCCAGCTTGTTTTTGCGCCGGACAGCCATCGGCTGCTCAGCGCCGGCATGATGCATGAAGTCTCCGTCATCAATGTTGAAGACGGCCGAGTGCTCCAGACGCTGACGGGACAAGTGAGCGGATCGACTTCGATTGCCCGCGCGATCACCTACTTGCCGGACCCGCGAGGAGCGGTTTCGGCTGGTTACGACGGAGTCATTCGCGTGTGGCGGTTGCCGGATTGATGTGTCTGGTTTTTGTAAGTAGGTCTCGCTCGCCGAGCGAGACTTTGGCGCACCTGCCCACACCAAAGTGTTCGGGAGGTCACTTCCGGCGGAAGTGACCTACTGGGACGATGCTTCAATTTAGCGTCCCGCGCGAACGCAATGCTTCCCGCAGTGTTTCGACTCCGACGAATTGAACCGCATCGAATCCCGCTCGACGGGCCGCTTCCACGTTGTCGAGGCGATCGTCTGTGAAGAAGATCTCCGCGGGAGCGACGCCTGCCAGTTCCGCCGCGATTTTGTAAGCGGCGAGGTCTGGCTTGGCGGAACGCATTTCGTAGCTGAGCGCGTACCGCTCGAAGAAGTCTTGGACGATTGGAAAGCGACCGTCGGAAATGAACTCCCAATGCGATTCGTTGGTGTTGGAAAGAATGCCCAGCCGATGATGACGTTCGCGCAGCTCCATCAATAACGGGATGATGCTCTCATTCACTTCAAAGATGTCGGCCGCGGCCAAGAGCAACGCCTCGTAGTCCGGGCGCGTTCCTGTGCGGGCGCAAAATGCCTCGAAAAACTCGCGCGTCGTAATCGCACCACGCTCGTATTCCAGCTGAAGATCGCTTTCGAAAACAACCTCCCAGACAACCTGCTCCGCGATGCCCGCGACTTCGGCCATCTGCCGCGCACCGCGATGATGGTCGAAGTTGACAAGCACATTGCCGAGATCAAAGTAGATGAAACGTGATGCAGCCACTGCGTGGTACGCCCGTCACTTTTTCAGATCTTTGATGCGGATGTCCTTGTACGATGCTTCCGCCGGCTTGCCGCCGTGAATCTGCAGGCCGATAATCCCGGTCTTGGCGACGTCCTCTTCTTCGGTGTAGTCGACCGTCTGGAGTCCATTCAACCAAATCTGAATGTGATTCCCCTCGCACCGGATCACAAACTCGTTCCATTCATTCTCTTTGTAGGCCCTCTGAACCTCGTCGGGAGCGTCTTCGGCCAGCACCTTACGCCTGCGCGACTCGTCGTACAGCGCGCCCCAGATCTTTCGGCCCCAGGCCGAACCCATGTCGCACTGGTATCCGATGACTTCATGATGGTCCGGGATACGGGCGCTGCGAAACTGAATCCCGGCGTTATCACCGAGTCCAACCAATTTCGCCTTCAGCCGCAATTCGAAGTCGCCGTATTCTTTCTCGGTGCAGAGGAAGTCGTTGTGGGCGACCGGTTCTTTCTCGCTGCCAGCGACGATCGCTCCTTCCTCGACACGGAACACCTTCATGTTTCCTTCCCACCCGGCGAGTGTTTTGCCATCGAAGAGAGCGATAAATCCTTCTTCGGCCGCCATCGCGACAGAACCAATTAAGGTCGCGCAAAGAACGCCGACGAACACAATGCAGTTTTGTTTCATAGCGGTGACTCGTCCATCTCAGGTTTACGAAGTAAAGCGACCGCAGCCATCATACGCCAAGTCATAGTGCCATGCCACAGAGGCCGAATCGATCACTGGGGTAGCGATACTGTTTGAAGAATCCGCAGGATGGACGTCCTCGTCCGTCGGTGTCTCAATCGGTCTTTGTCAGGACTAAGACTTGGGGTTGTCTAAATCAGCCGCTACGCGATAGCGTGCGGTTCTCGCGAGAAAACCGCAGGTGATCGCCAAGCGGCTAATCCCAAAATCAAGCTTTGACAAAGCACTAGTACGGTTCGATTTGAGCAAGCCCTGCAGCGGCGCGTCGATTGTCTTTTCTGCTGAGCCGGTGTTGGCAGCGCGAGCGATTGCGCTCGACCAGGTTGTCGTGGCGGTGGGGAGCGGTGCCGTGAAAGTGCTGCAACCGAGCGGTGATCGCTTTGTCGTTACATCGGTGTTGCAAGCCCAGTCCGGCACGCCCCTCGTGCCCAGCGCGTTGGTCGTGCTGCCGAACGCAAGCGGCCAGTTCCAAGTGCTCGTCAATAGCCAAGGCTCGGACACGGTGGCCGTGTTTTCAGTAGCTACGCAACTCCGGACACCGGTATCAATCTTCGTCCCCGTCTCGGCGACATTCAGCAACGCTTCCACCAGCGCGTCCGGGCTGGCGTTGAGTGCTGCGTCGAGTTCGACGAACGCCACGAGCGGATGGTCACTGTCCAGCTTCTCGGCGCTCAGCGGTTTCAGGGCCACGGACTCGAGCGTCGCGGGACTTGTGTCCTTTGAAGGGAACAGCTACTCCGCGGTTCCCTTGCTCGACTTCGGCTCGCTCCGCGATGACGACGATGGCGATGGCCGCGAGCGGATGCCGATGAGGATTTGGAGTATGATCCCTGGGACGAGGATCTGTTCTTCCCTCCGCAGTCCCGCATCCCGTCGATTCGGAGCGACGATGCCAACGAAGAACAAGAGGACGACGACAGTGTAAGGAAAAGAAGTGCCCGGCGAGTCGGAGAACGCAGCACGCACAACAGACGGGCAAACACCCAAGGCACAGTCAGCAGCAGTGACACGGCCTGACAATAACCGCCAAACGCCAGACCCTGCCATGATGCACGCGACCGCGGCCGAGAAGCAAGTCAGTCTGGCCTTTACGACTTATCAAACGGGCAAACTCTTCCTGCTCGGCCTTCATCCAGAGGGCCAACTGGCCGTGTTCGAACGAACCTTCAACCGTGCGATGGGCCTGTGGGCCGATGGCCAGACGCTGTGGCTCGCCACGCTGGTACCGCGACCGGCTCTGGCTGCACGACTCCGGCACCGGACAATTCGGCAGCGTCGATCTCGACCGCGGCGTCTTCGAACCGCTGACGTTTTGTCCCGGCTAACTGCGCGGCCTGGCCTTCATCGACGACTACGCGATCGTCGGCATGTCCCGCCCGCGTCACGACAAGACGTTCGGGGGCTTGGCACTGGAAGACGAACTGTCGAAACGCAATACCGACGCGCGCTGTGGCCTGTCGATCATCGATTTGCGCAGCGGCGACGTCGTGCATTGGCTGCGTGTCGAAGGGATGGTGCGCGAACTCTACGACGTCGCCGTCCTCCCTGAAGTCACTCGTCCGATGGCGCTGGGATTCAAAACGGACGAGATTCAACGCACGATCGCCATCGGCGAGCCGGGGCAACTCTAGCCGGGATGAATTCTGCTGGCTTGCGGCACACGGTCTCCGGCGAATCCAACTCGTTCCCAGGCTCCCGCCGATCCCGCAGTTCGTTCCCAAGCTCCTGTCCCCAACGAGCTTGTCTCGTTGGAACACAAGATTGGTGAGTTAGGACCGTTCGAGAAATACCTGTCCGAATTCAGGTGAGCGGCACGGCGCTAGCCGCCGGTGTTTCACGGCGCACGAAGAACCGGTGGCTAGCGCCAAGCCGCTCACTAATTCCTCGAACGGTGCTTAGCAACGAACGCGATCAATGCCGAGACCCCAACGGGCTTGTCCCGTTTGGTGAATGAGATTCGAAACGCCGTCGTGTGGCACCACAACGTGGGCCCGCCGAATCTCATTCACCCGCGAGATGAACTCGTGGGGGTCTTGCGCTCGCGAGGGGCATTCTCCTAACCCGCTAAACCTTGGGTTCCAACGGGACGAGCCCGTTGGGGACCGTGGAACCGCAACTTTGCCGCCACCTAACTGGCTGGAACGTGTCGCGCCGCAATCTGCTTGTGGACCCAGGCCAGCCATTCATCCGAGGGCGGGGCGTAGGGCCGGAACTTCTCAAACTCGCCTTGCTCTTCGCTGTACAGCAAAGCACGATGCGTGCCGAGGCGGCTGGCGGCTGGCGAGTCCATCAAGTTGCTGGAGTCGGTGGCGCTCATCTGGCAGAGAACTCGGTAGTCCAAGTCTCGCAATGTTTGCCGATCGAACCAACGATTGACATTGTTGAACGTATCGCACCAAACCAGCGCATGGATGCCAACGGCCGGCCCCTCGCGAAGGATCTCGACGAATTGCTTGCCTGGAGTCGGCGGCTTGTCGTCGTCCATGCTGGAGAAGCTGAATTCATCGTCGGCTCGGCGAAGATCTCGCAGCCGAGATAGATTGTGGATAAACAGGAAGATGGAAGGAGCTGTTTCGTCGCCACTGTCCAGGCGCCGCTGAAGCTCGGCCGCGATGGCGGTCATCGCGCCGCCGATACCCTTCGTATCGACTAACCTCACTCCGACCGAAAGGTCCGCGACAACGCGCGGCCAAAAGCCGGCTTCCACGGAATCGGGACGAGCGCCATCGAACACATAGAAGTTCGTCGACTCGGGCTCCGTCGCCGGGCGTGCGGTGGCGGCGAGGCTGACCAACGCATTGCCCATGATTCCCAGGAAGGCTTCTTCCTGTTGACCCACGAGCAGCAAGTTGCTGCCACTCTGCCGACGAAACGTCACGGACGTCGGATCCTTGATCGCGACCGCGGAACCAAGCCAAGCCGTCGGCGCAGCGGTTGGGGCTTCCTTGTCGCGAGTTAACGCGGTTCGAAGCGGTCCGTTTTCGCGGGGATCGGCCGGTGCGTTCCCCTCGAAAACGATCGGTGGAGCAAGTTGCCGGCCGTTGCTGTTGGCATTCTCCCGGAGTTGCCGGAGATAGGCTTCCTGCTGCTGAGCACCAAGCCAGACGACCTGGAACGGATGATTCCCCTCGAACAAACCGTTGGCGTCGTTATAGATCGCTTCGCCCGGTCGATTCAGCAGCCGCGCGGCCGTGTTGTCTTCGCTCAGAATCAAATGCGAATCCGCTTCGCTGCACTGCAACGCGATGCGGACTGCCATCTGGCCGAGGGTGCTGCGCGCCAGTGAATAGGCACCCGCCAGCGTCTGGGAACCGAGTAGCACATGAATGCCAAACGCTCGGCCTTGGCGGACGAGCCGGTCGAGCAACAAAGCTGCGTCCTGCGAGACTTTGTCATCCTGGACAAAGAACTCTTGGAATTCGTCGATGATCAACATGATTCGTGGCAGCGGCGTCGCGGGGTTCGCATCGCGAAAGCTCTTGATATCCGCGACGCCGTGGTCGCGGAACAGGTCACCGCGAGTGCGTAGTTCGAGATCCAGCCGCTCCAGAACGCTCATCCCGAATTCGCGTTCACTCTCGATCGCGATAACGCGTGCGTGTGGCAGCGCGTAAGTCGCGTACGGCTTGAACTCGACGCCCTTTTTGAAGTCGATCAGATAGAACTGAACTTCGTCGGGCCCGTAATGCAACGCCGTGTTTGCGATCATGGCGTGCAACAGCGTGGATTTACCGGAGCCAGTCTTCCCCGAAATCAAGACGTGTTGCGAAGTGCCTTTGCCAAGCCGCAGATGTTGGAGCTTCGTCGCTCCCGCGCGTCCGAGCGGAATTTCGATCCCGCCACGACTGTCGTGAGTCCACCATTGATCGTCCGCCGGCGCGACCATCGAGAACGGCACCTCAACGCGAATCGCTTCCTTGGCCCGTTGACCAACCGTCTTGATGATTTCGGTGAAGTGTTCGTCGGAGGGGGGCTCGTCCAATGTCAGCGGCAAGTCCTTGATGTCCTCTTCGATCCAATGAAAGCGGCTGCCGTCCCATTGCACGGCGGCGGCGTTGGCTTCGAGATCGGCCAGGTGGAAGTTGCGCGGCAACTCGATTTTCGAATCGGTGCTGAGCAACGTGTACACGCCGCACTTCGAGCCGCTAGTCACGATACTCAACAACCGCTGGGCAGCTTCTTCCGAAAAACCCGCGGGGAAGTTCGCAACAACCAGGATGTGAAACGGTTCGGCAACCTCGCCCGCGTCGGCGTTGTACTCGTCGATCGTCTTGAACTCGTTTCGCAAATACGTCTGAATCACGTCTTCCATGTGTTCCGTCAAATCCGTCAACCGCTGCGTGATATGCGAACTCTCCGTCCAAATGCGATGCGTCACGAGTTTCTCGTCATAGTCCGCCAGGTGCATAAACGCTGAGAAGTTTTGTCCCAGGCCCACCGGATCGACGATCGTAAAACGAACTTTGCCCGGCGGCAGCGACGTCAAGAGACGAAGCATGACGTTCTGGATCGCCTGATTTGCCATCAGCCGCCCGTCGCCGAAGGCCTCGAACAACAAAGTCGGATGATCGGCGAACGACAGGACCGCCGGCAGCGTGTAATCGCTCTCCGCGGGTCGGAGGTCTTCGTGACTCGGCACACCACCTTCGAACATACCCAAGCCAAGTCCGTACTTGCCGAACCGGAGCGCTGGCAAACTGGCGTCGATCGGATCGTGCTTGGCCCAATCCGTGGCATTCCAGTCCGGGAACCGCGATTCGCAATACTCATTCATCGAGTCGAGCGCGGTTTGAAAGTCCGACAAGCCACCCGTCCAGCGTTCGATCAGTCGCCGCCAGGCACGTTCAAATGTTTCGCGGCTGGCCGCAAGCTCTTGTTCGAATCTGGCCTCGAAGCCGCGCATTCGCTGGTCAAAACTCGCATGTAGTGCTTTGAGTTGTTGTCCAAACTGGGCGTTCGTTTCGCGGAGTTTCACGTCGCGATTCTCGACCACCGCTTTGCGCACTTCTTGCAACGTTTCCGCGGCTTCTGCCAGCTGTGCTGCACGTTCGGCCTGTCGCGTGACGATTCGCGAGTCGCGGTCCCGCTCCGCATCCTGTACCTCGCGGTCGAGTTCGCCGCGGCGCAACACTCGCTTTTGGTCCGCTTCCGCGACGGCCAACACCCGCGCCGCATCGAGCGACATGCCGGCATTGGCCACTTGTTGCTGAAACTGACTGTACAGCTCCAGCGTCTGCCGCACGGCTGGTTGCCGGATGATGACCCACACGATCGCCGTAATGCCGAGCGCGATGACGCCCGCGGCGACGACTAACAACCAGGGATTACTCTCAAAAATCTGGTCCGTAAAATTAAAGTAGGCGATGGGGTAGAGAATGATGTGCGACAACAAGTACAGGGCGATCATGTACTCCCAGATCAGCAACTTGGGAGCCCACTGGCGGCGGAAGCCTTGTCTCGTCTCGCTGGCCGCCGCGAACTCAGTCGCGTAGTTCATAATCGGCTGTGCCGAATCGCAAACGCCCCGCTTCTCGGGCAGTTGACGAGCCAGCCGGAGACACGACCGTTTGCGAAGGATCTCTTTGTCGACGAATTGATTCAGCTGTTCGAGCTCTTCGCGATGCCGCTGGAGATTGGCCTTGAATTCGGTGAGCGCCTCTTTCGTATCACGAACCGACTCTTCGTAGGCGTTTTGCGAACGCTGCTTACGCAACTCGCACTCGTCCTGAGCCGACTTGATGCCGCCTTCTGCTTGTTGACTGATCTCGCGAAAGCGCTGGTCGTGCGCGGCGATCGCTGCCTCGACGCCGTTCTCATAACTCCGCGCGATCATCGCGAGCGCGGAATTATGCTGCGACTGGACCGTCGACTTCTCGCGCTGAAAGCTGGCATTGAGTCGCTCGCGTTCCGCATTGAAATGGGTCTTCGTCGTCGACTCGCGAGCGGCAAAGCTGGATTGAATCGAGGCTTCCGACTGAGCGCGTTCGGCGATCAACTTCCCCAGTTCTTCGATCAGGCGGCGTTGTTGGTCCGTCGAGATGCGATCCATGATGGAGGGCGATTCCAGCTTTCAAGTACTTCGTCGAAGTTAGTAGCGGTGGCTTCCAGCCGCCGCTGAATCAGTGGCGGCTGGAAGCCACCACTACGACAGTTTTGCAGGCCCGCCGACTCAGTCTTCCACTTTGCGATCTTCCAGTTCCCGTTCAGCTCGTTCCAGCACTTCGCTTAACGAGTTTACCGCCGCGAGCAACAGCGTGAGTTGCGGTGCCAGCGGTTGGACATACTTCACATCGAAGTCGTCGCGATTCTTGTCTTTCCAATAGTCACTCGTCTCGTTCCATTGCTCGCGAAGATCCTTCGCCGCACGCGTCAATTGAATCGAGCCGGTATGCAGATCGCAGATTCTCATGCGTCAGGCCTCGCCGCAGCGTCCGCATTCGTGATTTTTTGGGGGCCAACACCCGCCGGCCCTGGACCTGCGTTCGCGGTTGCTCCGGCATATCGCTCCAGCGCATTCAACATATTGCCGAGCGCGGCAATCGCGCGAGGCAAGTCCGTGTCGACACAGATCGTCATCTGAGCCATCTGCGCGCCAAACTGCGTTAGCTCCTGCCGGATAATCTGTGTCCACTGTTTCACTTTGCGAACCTGGTCCTCGCAGTATCGGAGACGTCGCTTCGCACGCTCGTAGTCCTGTTTCTGTTCGTAGCAGGAGGGAGCTTCTTCCGAGCCGTACTTGAGCTGACACCGTTCGAGAGCGTTGCGGGCTTGTGCCAGTTCTTCCGACGCCCGCTTCACTTGCGCCGGCCAATATCGCCGCCGATCGACTTCGATCCAATTGACAGCTCGGCGGATCTCCAACTCCAGGCAGGTGACTCCATCGCGGGCATTCTCCTCGAACTTCACCAGCGCAGCGCGAAACGCCCGTACGGCGTCGATCGAAGTGACATTCGCGGATTGGTTCATGAAGGGGAAGTTGAGTGTCGAGTGTCGAGAGACAAGAGCCGGCAATCAACTGCCGGCGTAGCTTCCATTATGGCCGGTCGCACGAGAAGAG
>JAQBZB010000324.1 GCA_027622275.1 Planctomycetota bacterium
GCGAATTGTTTAATCAATATCTAGTTACCGCGCTACCCCAAGTTGCCTAAAGTGCGCGTTGGCCGTGGTCCAGGATGGCATGTTCCTGGTCGGGCTGGACATCGTCGGCGACAAGCTGATGGAGATCAACGTCTTCAGCCCCGGCGGCCTCGGCAGCGCCCAGCAGTTCGAGAAGACCAACTTCTCCGATCACGTCATCGACGCCATCGAACGCAAAGTGCAATACATGAAGTACTACGGGCGGAACTTTGACAATGTTGACATGGCAACACTGTGAGGGCGAGCCCGAATGGCGTGGACTTAGCCGTTGTTCTATGCGCGGGACGGCGCTTAGCCGTTGTTCTATGAGCGGGACGGCGCTAGCCGCCGGTGTTTTACTGTGTTTTTGGGTACAACCACCGGTGGCTAGCGCCATGCCGCTCACTAAGTCCATGCCATTCAGGGTGAGCCCGGTTGATTCATGGCCTCACCCAAGCTCGTCAAAAACCGCCTTCATCAACAGCGGCCAAACGACCGTTGCGTCGGCATAGACTTCGGCGTAGCGGCCTCCCTCGCTGAGCGGCACAAACTTGCCCCAGCTGACACCTTCCGAGTAAGTACAGCCCGAAAGGCCGCCCCAGTGAACCGGCTCGGGACAGATGCGGACTCCGTACTTGAATCGCGGTGCGGAGAGCTTGGCCCCAAGTCGTGAGTTCGTGATATCGTAGTAGGGGCCGACCTGTTGAGACCAGTTGCGAGGTACGCCGCCACCGATCGTGATGATGCCCAGTTCCTCGGCGGTGCCAATGAATCTGGCATACTGTTGCAGGTCGAGGAACGGATTGAAGGGGGGCACCGTTTGAAAGATCTCTTCCGGTGGCAGCGTCGCGGGGTCAGTCCCCGCGGCCCGCAGAGCCGAGGCCATCGCCCAAGTCGAAACGTCGAGTCCCATCTCGCTGTCGGTGAACGCCGGAATGAAGACCGGTACTTGCCGTTCGAAGGCGCTGCGCAAGATCCCAGGCCCTTCGGCCAACTCGTTCAGCTTTTGCCCCAAGCTGTGGCAGAGCCGCGCCGACGACCAGACGCCATCTGCGGGCTGGTGTTCCGTCAGCACGGCCCGGACAAGTCGCTCGACGTCGTTCAAGTTGGCTTCCATTTCGAGTGTGTCGTAAATCCGGTTGTAACCTTGCTCGAACAGGTCTTCGTCTGATTTCGTGGGGTCGTATCGATAGTGGGCCAGCCCAATCGATTCCGTCAGTCCGTGTGCAATCAGCGCGCCGGTTGCCACGATGGCATGCACGATCCCTTGATCGATCATGTCGCAGACCAGACGTCCTTGCTTCGCGACGGTCATGGCTCCGGACAGCGTCAGCACGACTTTGCAGGACGGTTTGCGAGTCATTTCTAACAGGATGTCGAACGCCTCCCCAAGTTGCCGCCCACCGAACGCCGTCTTGGACATGGCGCGTAACAACTGGGGAAACGAACTGATTTCGCGGATGGAGAGGCTTTCCAGGGGGACGAGGCCATCGCTCTGTCCGTCGTGCAGTGCTCGCTTATTCATGGTCATCGAATTGGGTTTGAGAGTGTTACTGTGGCGCGCCGCATGTAGGATGCACGTCTCGTCCGTCCCGATCAGAAGGACGGACGAGACGTCCATCCTACTTGATTGTTTGCTCGACGCGATGCACGATTCGGGCAGGAGTATACCGTTTGAGTCACTGTAAACAAAGGACTTGTTGTGAGACGGAAATGAGGCTGCGACAATGATCGTTGCTCCCTCCGAACCACTTGGCCGACGGTCTTTGAACGGAACGCACGGATATGACGACGGGGATTCCCTGATGCGTAAGCTATTGCTCTTGACGTTCGCTGCAATCGCGGTGTGCTGTAGTTCTTTGCATGCAGAGCGAGTACCCGCAGCAACCGCATACCTCGATCCGGATGCCGGAGGCGTTCGCGTTTCCGCCGAGCAGGGTGTGACGCGTTGGAATGATCCGGGAGTGACGGTCACTTGGTTCGGGGAGTTGAAGCGGGCCGGGAAGCTTCAGGCCGGGTTGGTGCTGCGCGTCGAGACAGGCAAGACGTCGCGATTGCGGTTGACGATCGCCGGACATTCGCGGGAAGTGGCCGTCGAGGGACGAGGCAACGACGCGGTGACGGCTGACTTTGGCGAGTATCCGATCAACGAAGCAGGCTATCACGCTTTCAAGCTTGAATCGATGAATCCCGCCGGTGAGCCGGCCGGCGATATCGAGGCCCTCGTCTTGGATGGGGCCGCGAGCGGAGCGGCTCACTTTAACTTGAAGCCTCGACGTAACGCGGCGTCGGTTCATCTCGCCTATCCCGTGCCGCGGGATGTGGACGTGTCGGCGTTCTATTGCGAGATGACGGGAGTCGAAGAGCCGCTGTGGACGTATTACATGGCTGGCGGTTGGCATCGAGGGTACTTCGGGATGCAAGTCAACAGCGCGACCGAGCGGCGAATCATTTTCAGCGTCTGGGATAGCGGCGGCGAAGCGGTCGATCGAAACAAAGTTGCTGCCGAGGATCGTGTCGTGTTGGTCGACAAGGGCGAGGGCGTTTATGCGGGCAGCTTCGGCAACGAAGGGACGGGCGGGCACAGCCACCTGAAGTTCCCGTGGCAGACGGGCCAACGGCAGCGATTCCTCGTGACAGCCGAGCCCGTCGATGAAACGCACACCGTCTTCGCCGGCTATTACTTCCGGCCCGATCAAGGCGAGTGGATGCTGATCTCAAGCTGGAAGGCACCGCAGGAAGGCAAATACCTTCGCGGGCTCTACAGCTTCAGCGAAAACTTTGTCGGACGCAATGGCCACGTCCTCCGCAAGGCACGGTATGGCAATCAATGGATCCGAACCGCCGACGGCCCGTGGAGCGAGCTAACGACGGCGAGTTTCAGTCACGACCCAACCGGCAAGGAAGACCGGCTCGATCGGTTCATGGGGGTGGAAGACGGCGATTTCTTTCTGTCGCACGGTGGATTTATTGCCGGCTCGACAATGTTCGGAACTCGCTTTACGCGACCGTCGACAGGCCGTTCACCAGCGACCATGGACCTGCCGCCATTGCCAAAACCTCGCACCAAGTCGTAGCGTGAATTGTTCCCACCATCGCCTTCGGCGGGCACAGGGCAGTCTACGGAACCGTCTCGGGATAGACAACGATCTCGATGCGGCGATTCTTGGCTCGACCAGCGGGAGTCGCGTTCGAGGCACGCGGATGGTTCGCACCGTGGATGACCGTGAGAAGTTGGCTTTCCGGAACTAGATTTCGACGAATGAGATGATCGACCACGGCAGATGCTTGCGCGGTCGCAATCTGATGACTGCTTCCGGCACTGACCGAGGCGTTGTCGGTATACCCCTCGACGCCAATCTTTTGTCGCGGATAGACGCGATTGAGCGAGCTGGCAACTTGATCCAACAGGCTGAGGCCACCCGGCAACATTTGCGACGTTCCCGGCTGGAACAACTGGTCGGCGGGAACTTCGATGCGGATGACGTCACCGTCTGGTCGCACTTCAAGACCCGCGATCTGTATCAGCTGCAACGAATCCTTAAGGCTGTTGTTCGCTTTCAGAATCGCGCCGCCGCCTCGCGTCACGGAAGCCTGAAGCGCTTCGACTTGGCGATCCGCTTCTTGTTTGGCGAGTTCTGTTTCGCGGGCCTGACTCGAAAGCGTTGCGAGCTGCTCGCGGACGAGGCTAATCTCTTGCTTCAGCAGCTGATTCTGTTGATCCGTCCGAGCCAACTCGGTATGCAGGTCTCGATTATCGGCATCCAAAGCACTCGCCCGGCGACCAAGGTCTTGTAACTGAGCCGTTTCGGGCAGCGTGACGTTCGGCTGGGTCCAACCGCTGGTGGCCGCACCGGGAGCCGTCAGCGGGCGGGTTTGATTGCATCCGCTGGCGAACAAGGCGGCGATTGCCGTCGCAATAATGATCTGAGACCGGGCGGACATCGCGCAGCTCCTCCTGCAACTTACACACACGCGCTGTCTCTGGAGGCCATCGGTCACTCGCGCTGCTACCGCGCGAACCAACACCGCTCTTGCGCAGAGACAAGCGGCGGGATAGTAACAACGCCCCCTTGTGACAGCAAGGTCAGTTGCTGTCTTCGGGCGCGGCCGGTTCCGACGAAGGGGCCGCCGGCAACGGGGCATTCGAATCGTCGATTTCCTCGTCAACGCCGAGGAATGTTTCGCGCAGCCATCGCAGACCGATCAACATGATGCCCATCAGGGCCAAACCCACCGCTAGCACCCCTGGCACGAACAGCCCCAACTCGAAGATCGGTCGTGCCCGATTCCACAGGTTGTCCCAATCAACGACCAGGTAGCACGCCCCCGCGCACAGATAGGGCCCGAACGCGATATCGCGACGCCGCGTGAGCAGCCATTGTGAAACCGAGATGAACAGGGCGGCAAACGGTGCCAGGAAAAAGATGATCAACGTCGACTGCCAGCCCAGGAACGCCCCGATCATCGCCATTAACGTCACGTCCCCGAAGCCCATCGCCTCCTGACCAAGTGCATGGCTGCCGACGATCCGCACGGCCCAAATCAAGCCGCCGCCCGCGGCCATGCCGACCAAGGCCGAGAACAGACTGTCCCAGCGATGCTGCGGCCCAATCGGGCCTGCGTTTCCCAATACCCAGACCAGGGCGATCGTCGCGGTTCCAACGACGGCGACAAGCACCATGCCCAACGAAAGCCGTCGCCGAAAGCTGGCCGCGAAATACTGAAAGGCCTTGCCCAACCCGCGACGTGTCGTCCACAGCCACGGCACAACCGCAACACACCAGCCGAGGAAACACGCCAAGCCAATCAACAAGCTTCTCTCGCTGGCGAGCAAGGCCAGCCAGTTCCTTTCTCTCATCACGCCCGACACCACCGACAGGAATTCCGGCTGCGGAGGACGCCCGACCCAAACTATCTCGCGACACATCGGCAACGCGGCCGCGAGAATTAGCCCGATGATCGCTCCCGGAACCGTGATCGCGTCGGGAATTGTCTGTTCGTCGAAGTCAATGAACGTCGCGACCAACATCAACGAAAACAGGATGATGTGGCTGAAGTACTGTGCCTGTAGGATTCCAAGTGTCGCGAACGACGGCAGCTGTTGAGCGTCGACAAATCGACCGACTTCATGCCAATACAAACCGGCGAAACAAATGCCGGTCGCCAGCTCAATCAACATCGGACGAATCCAAAATCCACGTCCGTGAAGCGACGCCTCGCGGCTCAGTGCGAGCCAGCCGATCACCGGAATTCGATCTGCCCAGCGTCTTCCGGGAGCGTCTTGGTGTGGGGCCGACCACGGCCCGATCGGTCTCGCAAACCAAGCCAATCGGTAGATGCCGCGATTGAGTTGCGTCGCGACAAGCACGCCAAGCAGGAAGAGAAGAATGTAAATCACAGGCGAGTTACCAGAATTGTAGCCATCACGCTCCGCCGTGATGAGCCTTATTGTAGCCACCACGCTCCGCCGTGATGAGCCTTCCACGCCGAGCGATGTCTCTGAAGGGAAGCTCGACAATTGGCTTAACGCAACTCTAACAGGCTCGTCACGGCGGAGCGTGACGGCTACTTTACCAAGCATACAATCTCTTGGGCCACTTGTTCAGCCGACTTCCTGTCCGTTTCGACCGTGAAATCGGCACAAGCCCGATAAAGCGGTGCCCGTTGGCTCAACAAAGATGTGATCTCGGCCAATCCACCGCTGGTCGTCAGATTCGGTCGTTGCTGCGACGTCTTTGTATCTTCGGTCATTCTCGCCTGGACCGTCTCGGGCCGAGCCGTGAGCCAGACAACGATACCCGGCGCGATCGCGTGGCGAGTTTCTTCCCGCATCACAGCTCCGCCGCCAAGACTGAGAACCGCATGGCCGTGTTGGACCAAGTCCGCGATGACCTGAACCTCAAGTTCGCGAAACACTTGCTCTCCATCGTCGTCGAAGATCTGCTTGATCGACTTCCCCGCGCGGCGTTCGACTTCAACATCCGCATCGAGGCACGTCCGCTCCAGCAGCTCGGCAACTCGTCGAGCCACCGTCGTCTTTCCGGTGCCGCGATAGCCAATCAGAATGAGTTGCATGGGGAAATAGCTTTCAGCGGTCAGCAATCAGCCGTCAGCTTCCACCGTCTTCACCGCGCCGATCGTCTTCTTGATCGCTTCGCGCATCACGTCTTCCGGAGCCTCTTGTTCCGTGAAGAGCTTGAATTGAAGCGCAGCCTGACGAACAAACATGTCGACGCCTGTCACGACCGAGGCGTCGACGTCGCGGGCTTGCTTGATGAGCAGCGTCCGTTCGGGATTGTAAACCGTGTCGAATACGATCATCGAGCGGCGGAGATGGCGGCCCTCGAACGGTGTCTCGTTGACCAGCGGGTGCATGCCGATCGGCGTGCAATTGATCACCATGTCGCATCTGACGTTATGCCGGTTCTTCCACTCCGTCGCCTTACAGTCGAACTTGTCAGCCAACTCCTCGGCCCGCGCGAACGTCCGCGAGGCGATCGTGACTTCGACGTTTCGTGATTTCAGAGCATGCACGATGGCCTTCGCCACGCCACCGGCTCCCAACACGACCGCGGCACGCCCCGCCAATACATCGACACTGCCGCCGCGTCCGAGCGTGGCGTCGATCGAATCGAGTGCCGCGCGATAATCGGTGTTGTAAGCCATCTTGTCAAAGCCATCCATCACCACCGTGTTCGCAGCGCCGATATGGTCGACCGCGCGATCGGTACTGTCGACGTGATCAAGAATCGCTTCCTTGTGCGGAATCGTGACGCTCAAGCCGCGCAGGCCGAACCCGCGGCAGTATGACATGAAGTCGCCCAGGTCTTCGCGGGGCACGCGAATCGGGATGTAGAGCTTGTCCATCTTCAGCGCCCGGAACGCAGCGTTGTGAACTGCCGGGCTCATGCTGTGACCGATGGGGTCGGCGATCACTCCGTACACCTCCGTGTTGGGCGTGATCGCATCGTAGTGGTAGATCTCGCGCATCTGGTTGAAGCTCAATTGCCCCGGCGCGAGCGCTCGCTCGTGGTGGAACGTCGCGTAGGTAAACGGCGAACCGAATCTCGCCGCTAGAATCCGCGATGCCGTTCCCATGTCTCCCATACAGAAGGCGACGGTGGGCACCTCGCTCTCGGCAATCAATTCGAGCATCCGCACATTGTCGCGCGGATTGTGAGCCATCGTGGCGAGCTTGATAATGTCGGGATCGAGCCCCTTCAACCGTTCGTGAATCTCGCGGATATCCTTCGGTGTCTCGTGGAAGTTGTGATAGCTGACGATCCGCTTCGTCTTTCCAAATCGCGGAATCGAACCGGCAATGTCTTCCTCCAGATCAACGTATTCGACTCCCTCGACAATCGCCGAGCGGAGCAGCATCAACCGCTCCTCCTCACTCTTCTCCCACTTCCCGCCATCCTGCTCGCGGCGGCAGGTGATAATTACCGGACAGGGTCGATCCGTGATGAGCCGCTTCAAATTCACGGCCCGCACGATGTAATCGACGCGCAACTCAACGAGTTCCGCACCTTGTTCCACAAGATGCTTGTACTCGGCGATCATCATCTTGTGCCGGCCACGGCCTATGCTTACTGCAATCATGGTAGGGAAAGCTGAAGGAGGATTTCGGAGCAGCGGAACGACACAATGCCTCATGACAAGTCACGGCCTATTTTGGCATCCGCAGAGCGATGAATCAATCGGTCAGATCAAACACTCGACGAACGGCGGGTAGTGACAAGCCGACCCCGAGGCATGAGAATACGTTCAATCACAGCGATTGGAAACCCAAAGCAAACTGAGAATGCGGATGAGCGAACCGACAGACACTACTGAAGATGATGTCTCGTCAGATGAACTTCTGCCGTGGTTGGAATTCGGATGTTGGACGGCGTTGGTGCTGGCACCGATCTTGTACTATGTCAATGGCCCGAGCGTATCGAGTGATCAAGCGGTCGTGCGAACGGGGCTGGTCGTCCTGGCTGCCGTCGGAGCCATCGCGTTGCGGGTCGTCAATTGGCGGCGAGGAAGTTCATGAATGTCGTTGTTCGCTCCGCGAACTAACGTCTTTTCGCGGAGCGAAAAGCGACAAAGTCGACAACCTTTACTCGCCAAGATCAATCGGATTGCCATCCTGTCGATTGCCGAAGTGCTTAAACACCGTCGCGTCGATCGTGTAACTGATCAACCGCGTCGAGCCATCAGCCAACACGAAGTGGCAGCCGCCAGAATGGGCACTGCCAAAGTGTTGGATGTCGTCCGCCTTACTGTCTTTTCGCGGTGGCTCGTCGGTCCAGCGTCGGTTGTCGGCATCGTCGCCCAGATAAGCCGGTTGATCGTCGCCGAACGATGTTCCCTCGCGATAGTGCAACCGCGACAAGTACTTTTCGCCAACCATGGCCGTGTTGCTCGTTCCATCCGTCACCTCGGCCATGCGGATCGTGGTCAGCACGTAACTGACCCCCGTTGCGGTGCGCCAGGGCGGCCACGCATAAGCTTGCAAGGCGCTGGGGTTCGTACTCGGCGGGCCCGCTGGTGTGTTGATGATGACATCTCCCGCACAGACGGCGTAGTCGGTTCGCGCAGCTTCGGTCACTGGATCGCTATTGTGGATCGGCGGCAAGCCGGCTCCTACCGGGTAGTTCCGCGCTGCACGACGGCTGGGGCAATAGAAAACGTCAACAGGCGTTTGGAGTAGCTCGGCGGTTGACGTCCCACCAGTTGCCAAATCACGAGCCGCTTGCTGCTCCAAGTATGGCAAGACATTAAAACACCATCCTCCTGGTTGTGGCTGTCCGAAGCCACGCTTCGAGTCCCCGACCCACTGCCATCCCCAGCCGTTCGTTGGAAAGTGCTTGTACGTGTCGTGGTGCAGATGAAATGCAGTCCCGATCTGTTTGAGATGATTTTTGCATACCATCTTCCGCGCCGCCTCCCGAGCTGCTTGGACGGCCGGAAGCAACAAAGCGATCAAGATACCGATGATCGCAATAACGACGAGTAGTTCGACGAGCGTAAAGCCCTCTCGGTAGGATGGGAACCTTTCCCGTCCAAAGCTATTCCTTATGCACTTCTTTACGGTCCGTCTCATTCGCGGGCTCTCTTATCTCACACGAACAGTATTCGTTCCCTGTTGTGATTCCGGCACCGCACGATCCTCGCCAACATCGCGATCCCAATGCCCTTCCCACTTCCGATACTTCCACAAGGTCCATAATGCCTGGATGCCATCGCGCATGCGAATTTTCTTTCCTTCTTCGATCGATCGTGGCGAATATCGAATCGGCACTTCTTTGATGCGCAACCCCAAACGGCAAGCCTTCGCTGTCACTTCCGGGCAAAATTCGAACCGTTTGCACCGCAAATCCATCGACCTAAGTAACGACGTTGGGAAAACCTTATAACAGGTTGCCTCATCCGTGATCGTGACTCCGTAGATCAGTCTCACTGCCAGATTCAACAGTTTTACACCCCAGTCGAAACGCCTCCGACCGGCGAAACCATTCTCGCTGTTGAGATACCGAGAGCCATACACGACGTCCGCTTCCTCGGACAGCAACGGTTCAAGCAATTTCCCGAAGTCTTCCGGGGCATATTCCAAGTCTGCATCTTGAATGATGATGAACTGGCCGACCGCATGTTCGAGAGCCGTCCGAATGGCTGCGCCTTTGCCGCGATTATTGTCGTGGAACAGCAGTTCAACATGGGGAGGACACGCGAATTCATCGAGTGCATCTCCCGTGCCATCGGTCGAGCCATCGTCCACTACAATAATGTGTTGCTCAGAAGCCCGTTTCAGCACGCGCCGGAGCGCCGTTCCGACTCGCGGTCGCTCATTAAAAACTGGCATAACAACCGTGAGCAACGGAAGAGTTCGGCCTAGCGGATGCCCGGGTAGGAGCTTCATTGCGTTGACTTTATCCATCGTGATTGTCACGCGCTGGGGTTTGTTCTGCCAGCAATTCGAGGCCGAGCTTCCGCCGCACACGGTTCGCTTCAGGCAAGGTGATGTGATAGATACAAATGGAGTAGCCCGCCCTGGCGGTAGGAGAGAACTCATTGAAGTAATCGTAACCGTCCACGGAGGTTGAGCTGAAGCGTGGCTGCGGAGCGGATGTGAGGGGCCGGCGCGGCTGGCTA
>JAQBZB010000325.1 GCA_027622275.1 Planctomycetota bacterium
ACTTCCAACCCGACTTCACCCTGCTGGACGTGACATCCTCGCCAATGGCGAATGGACTAAACTGTTACCCTTTGATCCCTCTTCGGATCTGATCGCCGCTGGTCTTTCTCCATTCGCACCTGAAACGCAGGCAATTCGCGCCTCACAGTTAGTGCTCGAACGAATCCATCGTCTGGTTGACGAAAAGAAGAGCTTCTCCTTTGAAACGACGTTGTCTGGAAGAAGCTACCGCCAACAGATCCCGCAGTGGTCCCAGGCTGGTTTCCGAGTCACTCTGTTTTTTCTTTGGTTGCCATCCGCCGATCTGGCCGTGGAACGAGTCGCCGTCCGTGTCCAGCAGGGAGGACACAACATCCCCGAACCGGATATTCGGCGGCGATTCACCAGAGGGTTGCAAAATCTGTTTAACCTCTATCTGCCGTGCGTGGATGATGCCTATGTTTACAATGGATCTCTCCTACCACCGCAGCTGGTCTGGCAACGTGAGGCTGGTTCAGAAATGATCATCGACCAAGCAACTTGGCTCGCGGTTACTCACACAGCAAAGGAAAGCCAATGATCGGAAAACAACGCAACGATCGTTCAATGACTGAAATGGCCGCCGCTGCTTTCTCTGCCGCCGCCGAACAGGTGCTGGTACGGGCCAGACAAACAGGCACCGATATCGTCCTTTGGCGAGATGATCGCGTCGTCAGGATCTCGCCGGACGAGTACCAACGAGAACTAGAAGAAACCGACGAGGCCGATCGCAAACCGCAGTAATGGCGAAATCACCCGAAGAATACGCTCATCTCGAATGGCTTGGCTACGTCCAGCCCGTGGGGCTCGTCGTGTCGATTCCGGCGATGCTGGAAGCGCAGTGTTACGTCAACAAGAACATCATGGGCGAGCACGCTCGTTTCCTGAGCTGCCTGCCGCGTGATGCAGACGATACAAGCCCGAAGCGCCAGCGAGAGGAATCGACCCCCATCCCGGAAATCCGTGCCCTGCCCGAACTCACCCAGAAGGTACTGGGCTGGGAAGCGGAAGACCTGAAGGAAGTTCCACAACGAGTCGCGTTGACCGGCGACATGGCATCGCTGGAAGTCGTGCTGCCTCAGTACCACGAAACGCTGCGACCCACGCATGCCGTGCCGGCCTTTCGTCCCAAGGAAGATGAAAACCCCTGGATGATGCTGATTCAGGAGTTGGCGACGGGGACCGAGCTGGATGATCCGGGTGAAGCGGACAGTAGCCGGCATTGGAACGCCGCGCCGCAAGCCAAGTTCGAGCGACTGCTGCGCGAGACGCAGGTTCCGATTGGCTTGCTGTCCAACGGCCGGCAGTTGCGGTTGGTGTATTCGCCGCGAGGCGAAACCAGCGGGCATGCTACGTTCAACGTCGATGAAATGGTTCAAGTCGCCGGCCGCCCAATGTTCGCCGCGCTGCACATGTTGCTGTGTGCCGATCGCATGTTCTCGCTGGGCGACAACCAGCGGCTCCCCGCCATCCTGCAATACAGCCGCAAGTACCAGAACACCGTCTCGACCAAGCTGGCCGAACAGGTACTAGCCGCTCTGTACGAACTGATGCGCGGCTTTCAGGCGGCGAATGATGTCCGCAAGGGAGACCTGCTGCGATATTGTCTGGGAAGCGGCACGGCGCAAGCCGTCCGGTCCGACGACACCGAAACACCGGAGGGCTCGCGCCCTTCCGCTACAGATCCCAACCATGTCTATTCCGGCCTGCTGACTGTGCTGATGCGGCTGGTCTTCGTGATGTATGCCGAGGACCGCGACCTGCTTTCCAGCGATCCGGTCTACTCGAACTACTACTCGGTCACCGGGCTGTTCAATCGGCTGCGGGAAGACGCCGGGCGATTCCCCGACACAATGAGCCAGCGTTACGGGGCCTGGTCGCAGCTCATTACGCTGTTTCGGCTGGTCTACGAAGGGGGCCAACACGGCGACTTCAAGCTGCCGGCACGCAAAGGCTATCTGTTCGATCCTGATCGTTATCCGTTCCTGGAAGGCCGTCAGCGTATCGTCGCCCGTGCTGACGAGAATCCGCCGGTTCCCCGTGTCAGTGACGGTGTCGTCTATCACGTCCTTCGCAACCTGCTGATCTTGGACGGCGAACGGCTGAGCTATCGAACGCTTGACGTTGAACAGATCGGCTCCGTTTACGAAACCGTGATGGGTTTCAACCTGGAAGTTGCCGCTGGGAAATCGATCGCGATCAAGCCGGTCAAGACACACGGCGCGCCAGCAACGATCAACCTGGAGGGCTTGCTGGAAACCAAAGGCAAGGACCGGGCCAAGTGGCTCAAGGAGCAGAGCGACCAGACACTGGGGAAGGATGCCGCCGCGTTGCTCAAAGACGCCAGCACGATCGAGCAGTTGCTCGAAGCGCTCGACAAGAAGATTCAAAAGAAGGTCACGCCGCGAGTCGTCCCGGCTGGAGCCATCGTGCTTCAGCCATCGGATGAACGACGTCGCAGCGGTTCGCACTACACACCCCGCTCGCTGACCGAACCGATTGTCCGTACGACGCTGGAGCCGGTGCTGGGGCAGTTGTTAGTTGTCAGTTCTCAGTTGTTAGAGGAAGAGAAGCAGCTGAAGGCCCGAATCTCAAAACTGAAAACTGTCAACCGACAACTGTCAACTGACCTCCGCCAACTTCAAAAACGCCAGAAGCAAGCACAAGCCGCTGCCGAAAAACAAACGCCACATCCCGCCCAAATCCTCGACCTGAAAATCTGCGATCCCGCGATGGGCAGCGGGGCGTTTCTGGTGGAAACCTGCCGTCAGCTCGGCGATGAACTGATCAAGGCGTGGTACGCCCACGATGCCGTCCCGACCGACATTCCACCGGATGAAGACGAGGTGCTGTACGCCCGCCGTCTGGTCGCTCAGCGATGTCTGTACGGCGTGGACAAGAACGACATGGCGGTCGATCTGGCCAAGCTGTCGCTGTGGCTGGTGACGCTGGCCAAAGACCATCCCTTCACGTTCCTCGACCATGCGCTGCGACACGGCGATTCGCTGGTCGGCCTCACCCGCCGCCAGATCATCGGCTTCCACTGGGAACCGAAGAAGCAGAAGCAGTTTGGCGAAGACCTGATTCAGAAGCGGCTCGACCGAGCCACCGAAGCCCGCGCGAAGATTCTGAACGCCCGCGAGGATGTGCCGTACCGCGATCAGGAGCAGCGGCTGGCCGTGGCCGACGAGCAGCTGGAGATGGTTCGAACGATCGCCGACGCCTGCGTCAGCGCCTTCTTCAGCGGCAAGAAAAAGAAGGACCGCGAAGAAGAAGTGGATCGGCTGTTCGGCATCGTCACCGAATACGTTTCGAGTCTAGCAACTAACAACTAGCTTGCGCAGCAAGCTCGCCGCAGCCGCCACGAGCCTGAGAATCGGCGAGCATCCGCTTCCGCCGTTTCATTGGGAGATTGAGTTTCCCGAAGTGTTTTCAAGGGAGAATGCTGGATTTGAGGGGTTCGTTGGCAATCCCCCGTTCCAAGGTGGTCTCAAAATCTCTGAGCACATGGGAATGCCATATTTCAAATGCCTGACCGAGTTTTACGCGCCAGCAGCATACACGTGTGATCTTTGCGCATATTTCTTGCGCCGAATGTTTCACCTCCTGCGGCTGAGGGGGTGCCTCGGAACATTGGCCACCAAGACTGTCTCACAGGGAGAGACTCGCGCTGGCGGTCTTGAAATCGTTTGTCAGGAAGGCGGTGTGATTTTCAATGCCACTACACGATTACAGTGGCCGGGTACCGCTTCAGTCATTGCGAGTGTCGTGCATGTATGTCGTGGTAGCTCTGTCGATCAACACATTCTCAATCGAAAACATGTGCGCAGAATCAGCGCATACCTCTTTCCAACCGGTCCTGATTCGGCACCGATGCCACTCACTGCGAATCCGTACTTTTCGGCCGGGTGCAACGTGGCGGGTCAAGGCTTCGTCTTTGACGATGCAGATGGTAAGGCCAATCCATTGGCGAAGATGCACGAGATCCTTGAAGTAAGTCCACAGAGCGAGCAAAGGATTTTTCCATACATTGGCGGATCGGAACTCAACACCAGCCCAACTCAGGCTCCATCTCGATTTGTAATAAATCTCAGCGACTCAGTAACGGAAGACGACGTCAAGCAGTGGCCTGACCTTGCGGAACTTGTGCGTGAAACCGTGAAACCTCAGCGCGATGCGCTAGAGTCAAACCCAAACAACACTCGTTTGAAGCGAAAATGGTGGGCTTACCATGCCCACCGTCCTGAACTGTCCGCGCGTCTCTCAAGCATGACAAGGACGCTTGTCATTGCGAGAGTGAGCCAATCTTTCGCGTTTGTTTTTGTCTCTGCGAAACAGATTCTTAGCGAGAAGGTCGTTGTCATCACAACGGAATCGTGGGGTGCCTTCGCCTCGTTGCAGTGCCGAGTTCACGAGGTGTGGACTCGATTCCTGTGTGCGACACTCAAAGACGACCTGCAATACACCGCTTCAGATTGCTACGTGACCTACCCAATGCCAACGGATTGGGAACGGAGGCGAGATTTGGAGGCAGCAGGGGAAGGGTATCACAAGTTCCGGGCTGAATTGATGGTCCACAATGCGGAGGGTCTCACGAAGACCTACAACCGCTTCCACGACCCGCTCGAGCAGTCGTCGGAGATCTTGCATCTGCGTGAGCTTCACGCGGCGATGGATCGAGCGGTGCTGGAGGCTTACGGCTGGGACGACCTCGCCGCTGCTGCCCGCTGCGAGTTCCTGCTGGACTACGAGGAGGAAGGGGAAGAAGAGGTCAGAAGTCAGGGGTCAGCGGTCAGCAAGAGGAAGAAGAAAAAGCCCTGGCGTTACCGCTGGCCCGACGACTTCCGCGACGAAGTCCTCGCCCGCCTCCTCGAACTCAACGAACAACGCCACCAAGAAGAACTGCTGGCCGGTCCGCAATCGGACGCCACGAAGCCCGAAAAGAAGGCAAAAACCAAAAAATCAGCCCAGAAGGAAACGCTGTTTTGATCGCATCTGCCTCCCAGATCACAAGCTCCATCGCTGGATAAAACTTGAATGTTTCACTGCATAGCGTATATTCACTACGTAGTGAAAATACCGTTGTGAGTGAAAGCATGGCAGAAACTGACAAGCACCTGGCTCGATTCGAGGAGCTCCTTCGCGACATCTTCGCTGAACTGGGCGAATTCGAGTCTATCTGGGAAGCTCGCGACGGCGACGTCCGCAGCGACGTGATGATGGTCTCGAAATCGTCCAGCCAAACCTATCGCTTTGACGTCAAGGTTCGGGAGCGAATCACGCCGCAGATCGCCGACGATCTATTCGAGCGACTTCAGCAAGAGCCGCTGCCGGAACGTGTGGTTCGCATTGTGTACGCGCCCGTGATCTCGGCACGAGTCGCCGAAATCGCCCGACAGCACGGGATCTCGTTCATCGACTACGCGGGCAACTGCCATATCGTCGATCGGTCGGAGGGACTGTTGATCTCGCGCACCGGCATCCCGAACGAAGCATCGAGTCGGACGCAAAAAACTGCTGATCCGTTCTCTCCGAAGTCCAGCCGCATCGTCAGGGCCATGCTGCATGAGCCGGAGCGTGGCTGGCAAGTCAGCGAACTGGCCTCACATCCCGATGTGGACGTCAGCGTCGGGCTTGTTTCCAAAGTCAAACGAGCGCTTGTTCGCGAGAGTTACGCCATCGTCCGCGATCGTCTGCTGTACCTGAAGCAACCGCTCGACCTGTTGGCTGCGTGGACACGGGATTATCCCGGACCATCCAGCCAGCGGCAGTTCTACATGCGCGGCGAAACCGAGGAGATCGAGAGCAAAGTCGCCGCCTGGTGCGAAAAGTCCAACATCGAGTACGCGCTGGCTCGCTTCTCAGCCGCCTGGCGACACGCTCCCGAAGTGCGCTATTCGGTGGCTTCGTTGTATGTCGGATCGGAAGCGCTCAGCCCGCGGTGGCTGGAGTCGTTGCGCGTCGATTGCGGAGCCAAGGAAGTCGAATCGGGTGCGAATCTGGTGCTGCTGACCGCGTTCGACCGGAGCGTCTTCGTGCGGCGTCTGGCAGCGCCCGAGCAAACCTCGTCGCCCTTGCAGACCTATCTCGATTTGCAGTCGCTGGCCGGTCGAGGGTCCGAAGCCGCCGAGGCTGTCTTTGAAAAGCACCTTCGCAAGGCACTTGAATCGACCGGTGCCGAGAAAGGTGTGGCGTGATGAACCAGCAAGAGGCAGCGAGGGCAGTTTTGATCGAGGTCGTTCAGATACTCGGTGCCTTCAAAGACGATCTCGTCATCGTAGGCGGCTGGGTTCCCGATTTGATGTACCCAGGCAAGAATCATGTCGGCTCGTTGGATGTTGACTTGGCTGTCGGTCCCGGCGCTATTGGAGCGAATGCGTATTCGACTATTCTGGGCCGACTGAAGGAGAAGGACTATTCGCATGAACTCGGCCCGACGCGCTTTTACCGCGTTGTTCCGGGAGCCGCTGAACCCGTCAAAGTTGACTTGATCAGCGGCGAGTATGCGGGCGACGAGAAAGCCGCTGCAATTCAGGTCGACGAATTGCGATTGAATACGCTTCACGGCATTGATCTGGCATTTGAGGTCTGCCAGGAGATCACGATCGAGGGAAACATGCCGGATGGAACGCAGAACACCGTTCGCGCTCGAATCGCTCGCCCCGAGGCGTTCGTTTTGATCAAGGCGTTTGCCCTGGCGGAACGGGCGAAGGAAAAAGATGCCTACGACATTGCTTTCATTTTGCACAACTACGAACCATCGCTTGCCGCGCTGGCGGCCACGCTTGCTCCGCTGGTTGCTCACGGGCTGGGTGCGGAGGCGTATCAAATTCTGTCCGAGAAATTCGCGACACTCGAATCGGTTGGCCCGTCGTGGGCAGCGAGAGTTGCGGAGGAGAATGGACAGGATCTCCAGCAGGCACAACAAGCAGCCTTTCAAGATGCACAGGACTTGTTCGATGAAATCCGCCGGATTCAAGAGTGAATGGGTGGAGACAAGTTGTAGCTCAAACACCAGACGCGACGAGAGGAAAACATGACGACGCCGTTGGAAGTCAAAGGGTCGCTCGTTGACGCCTTGCAACTCGATCTGATCGGTCCCACCGGTCCGCTTGGCAATCACAAAGAATTGCTCACGCAGACTCCTTCACGCTGGTATGTCACCGGATTTCTGGTGCCGACAGATGCGGATGAAGATCAGCGGTTTGACCCGACCAGCAATGATGATGTCGATCAAAGCCCGGCCGTGGCGAGCGTGGACGAGAATGAGACGCCCGAGAAAACAGCGGCTCGACAATCGTATCTGCCAAGCAGTATGGGAATCAGCGTTCTGCTGCCCGCTGGCGTTAACGAACTCGACGCGGTCGTTCGTTACGGCGAATACTTGCGCGTTGAACAGCACGAGGGCTACTCGGGACCGCAACACTGGCAGCGTGTTCCACAAGAGGAAGTCATCTCGGTCAAGCTAGGGAGCAAGGTGCCGGCCAATGGCGTCGTTCCCGTACCGAACAGCCGCGGCGTCGAGTTGGTGTGGTCGATTCGCGGAGTGCCAGACGCAGACAGCGAGGGCGGACTGCCCAAGGGGACACGTAGCCTGTCGTTGTTCGTAGTGAATCGTCGAAAGCCGGCTCCCAATGAAGTCAGCGACGAAGGATTCATCTTTCAGGTCGAACTGGAACTGCAAAGCGACACATCATTCATGGCACGACCGAACCTGCGGAGTCTGGAGAGCGATGACTGGGACGAACGTCTCGCCGATCTGCAATATCGGGACTCGTTCGAGTTCTCCGTTGGGCATAGCGTTTCGACTGAGGCCGTCGTAGAAGATGGCCAGTGCCGAACGGTAAGAAGCTGCTGGCTGCCAACCGCTGACGTCGAGAAAGTCGCTCCGTCCCCGATTCCGAATGTCACGCTGGAAATGGAAGTCTTGGCCTTGCTGCGCGATGGCGCGGATGCCAAGGAGAAACTTGGCAGCTTTGTTACTAACTACAAGGCTTGGATTGGGGAGCAGTTGTCCGCTGTTGGTTCTCAGTTCTCAGGGAAGCGACGGAAAGACATGGCAAACGAGTTGCTGCGTCGCGCAAGCCTCGCTGCCGACCGAATTCAGGCCGGGATCGATCTGCTCGAAGATCCGCAGTGCCTTGAGGCGTTTCGTATCGCCAACAAGGCGATGGCTGCCCAGGGACGTCGCCGGCTCGCTTTGCAATTGAATAAGCCGGCGGCAGAAATCATCCCGGCGTGGCGGCCGTTTCAGCTGGCGTTCATCCTGATGAATCTGAACGGGATCGGTGATCCAAAAGGCAACGATCGCGAGCTGGTCGACTTGCTGTTCTTCCCGACCGGCGGCGGTAAGACCGAAGCCTATCTCGGACTGGCGGCGTTCACACTGGTACTTCGCCGGCTGAGAAACCCCGGCTTGTCGTCTGCCGGGCTCAGCGTCTTGATGCGGTACACGCTTCGGCTGCTGACACTGGACCAACTCGGCCGGGCGGCGGCTTTGATTTGTGCGTTGGAGTTGGAGCGGCAGAAGGATGTGGTGAAGCTCGGCGAATGGCCGTTCGAGATTGGCTTGTGGGTGGGTAAAGCGGCGCCGCCCAATCGCATGGGGCGCAAGGGAGATACCGATCGCGAGTCGGCGCGGGCCAAGACGATTGCCTTCAAGAACGACGACCGCAAACCGTCGCCGATTCCGCTGGAGGAATGTCCCTGGTGCGGCGAGAAGTTCAAGTCGAACTCGTTCCAACTGCTACCAAACACCGACGATCCCACCGATCTCCGAGTTACCTGTGCGAACCGTCGCTGCGATTTTTCTCGCGGAAACCATCTGCCCATCCTTTCGGTGGATGAACCGATCTATCGGCGCTTGCCCTGCTTCCTGATCGCTACGGTCGACAAGTTCGCTGCTATGCCGTGGACCGGGGAAGCGGGTGGTTTTTTTCGGACGAGTGGACCGCACCGATTCCGAAGGGTTTTATGGTCCGTGCCATCCGACCGCCGGTCATCCGCTGCCTGTTGATCGCCTGCCGCCGCCCGATCTGGTCATTCAGGACGAACTGCATCTGATCTCTGGTCCGTTGGGAACGATGGTTGGATTGTACGAGACCGCGCTGGACGAGCTTTCGACGGTCGAAATGGATGGCAAGCCGATCCGTCCCAAGATCATCGCCTCGACGGCCACGGTGCGGCGCGCAAGGAGTCAGATCAAGGCGCTATTCAATCGGATGGATGTCGAAGTCTTTCCGCCACCGGGGCCAGATGTGCGTGATTCGTTTTTTGCTCGAACCCATTCGACGAAAGAAAGCAACGCTCGGCAGTATCTCGGGATTGCGGCACAGGGGCGCAGCCCCAAGGTGATCATGCTGCGAGTTTACCTGGCCTTACTCGGTGCTGCTGAGAAGGCTTTCCACGAGGCGGGCGGACAAAAAGCGAAAGAGAATCCCGCCGATCCGTACATGACGCTGCTGGGCTATTTCAACAGCCTTCGCGAACTTGGTGGCGCACGCCGGCTGATCGAAGACGAAGTGCGGACGCAGCTTGCTGGGCGCGGCGCTCGCCGGCGGGTCGGTGAAACAGAGGGACTGTTCAAGGATCGCACGATTGCCTACGAGCCGGTTGAATTGACCAGCCGCGTCTCAACCAACAAAGTATCCGAAGCCAAACGCAGACTGGAGCAGAGCTTCTGGCAAAAGGACCAAGATGATAAGAAAAACGTGGACAAGTATAAAGTCGATGTTGCCATCGCCACGAACATGATCTCGGTCGGCTTGGACATCATGCGGCTTGGCCTGATGGTTTGCTTCGGCCAACCGAAGACCAGTTCCGAATACATCCAAGCCACCAGCCGCGTCGGCCGTGATGACAAGCGGCCGGGTCTGGTGATCACCATTCTGAATATCCATCGACCGCGAGACCGGTCGCACTACGAACGCTTCGCCACCTTTCATGAGTCGTTTTACCGAAGCGTCGAGGCGACCAGCGTGACACCCTTCTCGCCACGCGCACTAGATCGCGGGCTCGCTGGGACTCTGATAGCGCTCGCGCGACTAGCCTGCATTTCTCATCACATCGGAAAATGTGGAGGGGCATCGGCGTAGCGCGGCGTTTTTTTGAG
>JAQBZB010000326.1 GCA_027622275.1 Planctomycetota bacterium
CGTGTCAGCTTGGGAATGCCGGAAAACACACGGCCTGCGAGGCCATGCTACTCATCTGCGCTCGTCACAAATTAAACAAAACAAAAGCCCCGATGTGGGGCGCGCGGCTTTGGTTTGCCGATAGGCGGGAAGTAGCACTCCTGCGGCCCGTGGAGTCAGGCTCGCTAACGGCCGTCGACGAGCTTCTTCAACTCCGGCAGCCGCTCTTTCGCTTCGGCAACCGCCTGCGGATCTTGCCCGTCCGCGATGACTTGCTCCCACAGTTGTATCGCGGCGTTGGCCATGTCGCTGCGCTGCGCCTCGTACTGCTTGGGAAGTGGTCCGCTCGCGTAGCGGTCCAGACCGCGGGCTTGAGCGATCAGGAACCGACGTTGTTCCGCAACGTCGTCCTCGCGCCAGCGGCCGCCGGGTTGCGCGTCGTATCGCAGCAAGACCTGCGTCGCGCGTTTCGCGTCCGGCAAGTCGGGCCAGCGAACCGAGATGCCCTTCATCAACATCAGCGCGTCGTAAGTTCTCGCCTCGTCGCCGATCAGTTTCTGGGCTTCGGCCAACAACTGGCGGGCTTGCTCGGCGCGGTCGAGGCCTCCGTCGGCCGGAGCGCGGGTCGTTGGAGTTGCCTTGGCCAACTCGCGTCGATCCGCCGTGCCTTCGTCTAGCCACGCGAGAACTTCCGGCACTGTTGCGCCGTCGGGCAATGCGTGTCCCATGCCCGCTTCGACCCAGACCCGCGTGCGGACACCGACGTCCCGCAATATCGGCCCGCGAAACCGTTCGATTTCGCCGCGGTTGAAATCGCGCTCGCCCGTCATCAAGGCAACACTCAGCCGATCGATGCAGTGACGGCGCAACCATGACTCGTCCCGCAACTCACCCGCCGCACAAACAGGGATCACCCCGCCAAAGTACTCGGGCAACGCGAACGCGATTTGGCACGCGATTCGTCCGCCGCCCGAGAACCCGCCAAGATACGTCCGATCGACGTCGGTGTTGAACCGGTGCCGCACGTCATCCAACACATCGAGCGTGATGCGGACCCGCCGCGGCCCTGGACAGTTGTTACCGGCGTCGTAAGGCGAGGCGAAGATGACACCGAGACTCGTGCATGCCTCGCGAAACGACGACAAACCGGACGGCTGTTCGCTGGGTGAAATGAAGACAACGACAGGCCACGACCTTCGTGCGTTGTAGCGCGGCGGGAGAAACAGCTCGTAGCGCTGCTTGGTCGAGTCGTAGCCGTCGAGCCAGCCGTTCGGTGCCTGCGCGGGGCTTTGGTTCGCCAGCGGATAGATCGAGTCGATGCGCGTCTCGGCGGTCACGGCGACTTCTTGGTGATAGCCGCTGCTCAACTCGTCCGCTCTCACGACGCAGGCCGCGAGCGTGAGGAAGACGGCCAGTGGTGCGTGGAATCGGTTCATGATAGAAGCTCGTCGTTGCGACTGATGCAGTTCATCCAATGAACTCCTATGATAACGCGTCGCGTTGCAACTCGCATGTAGCATCGCGTCGGTCACGGCCAATTCGCGTTGCAGATCGACCATCTCCCGGTGAGGCTGTGAATTATTCGAAGTCGTCGCGTTTATTTGTGAGCGGCACGGCGCTAGCCGCCGGTTTTTCCAGGGACTTGCCCGCGTTCAAAAGACCGGTGGCTAGCGCCAAAACCGCTCACATAGATTTTTTAACAGCCTCGGTGGGTGTTGATTTAAGGGGTACGCAGGCTGCGCGGGAAGTCCCTCATTGGGCGCAGACGCGGCCGATGGAGAAGCCCCAACCACGATTGCTGCGTTGCCATTCGCAGAAGCTTCGGCCGATGGACGCTACGCGCCGCTGGCCGAGGCAATCGGTGACATCCTGATGGCCCGGCTTTCCGAAGCCGAAGGCGTAGCTTTCGTCGAGCGTACGGCGATCAACGCCGTGCTCAACGAGTTGGAGCTATCGGCGGCGACCGACGCGGCGGATCAGGCCCGAAGAAGAAAAGGGAAGAAGAAGCGACGCGACGATGACGTTGCACTCCCCCATCATTCCAAAGAAAATGCTTCTGCGACAGATTGCAGATTGCTTCATTTACGCGAGTCCCTGTGACCGACCGGCCGCATTCGTAGCCAGAGCGTTTCACAAAACGATGAGTTGACAAGAACAAAGCCAGCGATTCAACGATACCAATGCGACCAGGACTCCGCAAAGTAGAGGTTGTCGATCCTGCAAAGTGTCCTAGTTTCGCGATCGCAGTGGTTGTCTGGCCAACCACGGTGGCACATCTTCGGCTATCAATCGACCGAGGATACTGTTTCTTCGCCTGTGAGTGAGGACCGGAACTGCTTGCACGATTCGATCGGTGGCGTCGGCAACATTCCCAACTCGAGACGCCAATGGCACCATGTTCGCATGGCAGCTGCGTGGAGCATTGACGTTCCGTGGGGGCCAGCGAGGAACGAGCGCACTCACGGTACGTCAAAAGCGTATATCGATGTCAGAGCCCGCTTCGACAACCGCGACCGCGACACTACTTAGCGGCTACCGGAAACGCAAACGGAATCGTCGCTCCCGCAGTGAGGAACGAACAAGGGTACGACGATGGAGTGAGGATCTCACCAGGTGATGAGGAGGCCGTAGAACCGCAGCTACGCTTTAAGTCACTGGCCACTTGGCGAGGATGTCTTCAGTGGCCGCAAGCGGTTTGAAAGCGAGAAGGTCATCGAGCAATTCCTCTAAATCACCGTCGTTAGTATCAGTCGTGCGCTTGCCAGCGTCGGCGAATTGCAGATATTCCTGGGAGTGACCTGGTAGCGACGAAAAGAATGCGTCCGCGCGTGCTGTATCAGAAGTGAGCGTACGCTCTATCGAATCAACTATGGACGTTGACGAGTCGATAGACGGAACTGCTGGAACGACCACTGGTGGGACTGGGCTCTTGCCTTCATTGCTCACTGAATTCGCGTTGAGCAAGTTAATTACGATTAGGACGTCAACCGGCGATACGGAGCCATCTCCATTCGTGTCGTAATAGAAAACGATCGTTGTCGGTGGGGGAACGGGAAGCCTTCCTGGTCCGTGTTCGTTGATGTAATTGATGATGACAAGGGCATCGAGGGGCGAAACGGAACCGTCGGCATTCGCATCGGTTGGGATAGCGTCGTTCCGCCACGGCAACGGGTGGGGGAGAACGACAATGGCGATCTGCTCGGTGTAGCTTAATCCACCGGAATCGACCGCCGTGACCGGAACGATGATCGTTGGATCATTTTCGTCGTAAATGAGGCTCCGCCCCTCCTTGAGACGAAGCACATCGCCGTCCAATTCAAAATCGTCATTCAGCACGGTGAGCGTATGCGTGTCGCCCGCATCCTCGTCGGTCACAGCCAATCGACCGATAACGAGCCCCGGCGTATTCTCCTTGGCCGCGGCATTCGTCAAGCTGATGGCTGTCGGGGCTTCATTGACGTTGGTCACGGTGATCGTGAACGATCTAGTAAGTTCCAAGCCGCCCGCGTCGGTGGCCGTGATGTCAAGGCTGACGCTGGGCGTGACCTCGAAGTCCAGACTCTGACCAGCCTTCAACTGCAACTGGCCGGCCGCGATCTCGAAACGGTTATCGCTGACGACAAAGGTGTGCGTGTCGTTGGCGTCCGGATCGGTCACGGTTACCGCACCAATCGTCGCGCCGGCTGCATTCTCCGCCACGATGGTGGCCGACAGCGCGATGTTGGTCGGTGCTTCATTGACGTTGGTCACAGTGATCGTGAAGGACTTGGTGAAAGCCAATCCGCCAGCGTCGGTGGCCGTGATGTCCAGGTTGATAGTAGGCGCGGTCTCGAAGTTCAGGCTCTGACCGGCCTTTAACTTCAGCTGACCGGCCGCGATCTCGAAGCGGCTGTCGCTGACGATGAAAGTATGCGTGTCATTAGCGTCCGGATCGGTTACCGTTACCGTGCCGATCGTCGCGCCCGCTACATTCTCGGCCACGGTACTGGCCGACAGCCTGATGTTGGTCGGCACTTCATTGACGTTGGTGACCGTAATCGTGAACGACTTGGTGAACTGCAAGCCGCCAGCGTCGGTGGGCGTGATGTCCAAGCTGACGCTGGGCGTGGCCTCGAAGTTCAGGCTCTGACCGGCCTTCAACTTCAACTGGCCGGCCGCAATCTCGAAGCGGTTATCGCTGACCACGAAGGTGTGCGTGTCATTGGCATCCGGATCGGTTACCGTCACCGCACCAATCGCCGCCCCGGCCGCATTCTCTGCGACTGCGTTGGTCGATAAGACGATATTGGTCGGCAGCTCGTTAATATTGGTCACCGTGATCGTGAACGACTTGGTGAAATTCAAGCCGCCCGCGTCCGTGGCCGCGATGTCCAAGCTGATGCTGGGCGTGGCCTCGAAGTTCAGGCTCTGACCGGCCTTCAATTTCAACTGCCCGGCCGCGATCTCGAAGCGATTGTCGCTGATCACAAAGGTGTGCGTGTCATTGGCGTCCGGATCGGTTACCATCACCGCGCCGATCGTCGCGCCGGCGGCATTCTCCGCCACGATGGTGGCCGACAGCGTGATGTTGGTCGGCGCTTCGTTGACGTTGGTCACGGCGATCGTGAAGGACTTGGTGAAAGCCAATCCGCCAGCGTCGGTGGCCGTGATGTCCAGGTTGATAGTAGGCGTGGCCTCGAAGTTCAGGCTCTGACCAGCCTTTGACTTCAACTGGCCGGCCGCGATCTCGAAGCGGTTATCGCTGACCACGAAGGTGTGCGTGTCATTGGCATCCGGATCGGTTACCGTCACCGCGCCGATCGTCGCGCCAGCCGCATTCTCTGCCACGATGGTGGCCGACAGCGTGATATTGGTCGGTACTTCGTTGACGTTGGTCACGGCGATCGTGAACGTCTTGGTGAAACCCAAGCCGCCCGCGTCGGTGGCCGTGATGTCCAGGTTGATAGTAGGCGTGGCCTCGAAGTTCAGGCTCTGTCCGGCCTTCAATTTCAACTGCCCGGCTGCGACCTCGAAACGGCTGTCGCTGACCACGATGGTGTGCGTGTCGTTCGCGTCCGGGTCGGTCACCGTCACTGTGCCGATCATCGCACTAGCCGCGTTTTCCGCCACCGTGTTGGTGGAAAGAGCGATGTTGGTCGGCGCGTCGTTGACTTCGTTAACGGTGATCGTTATGAACTGCGCAGTCGAAAGATTGCCTGGACCGTTATCCGTCACGAATAGAACCAACTCATAAACGCCGGGACCTTGATCTTCGGTTGGCGTCCACGTGAACCGGCCGGTGACCGCATCGATACTTGCTCCCGGCGGGGCACCTTGGTCTAAGCTGTATGTCAGCTCATCTCCGTCGGGATCGGTTCCTAAAACGTCGAAGGTCAACAAAGTTCTTTCGTCCACCGATTGAGCTGCAACCGGCTGCACTATTGGCGGTTTATTCAGCGAGATGAAGTTAAGATTGGAGATCAGAAACTCCGCAGAACTTGGCGCGTCGGAGGGCATGTAAAAGTTCAGAGTTATTGTTTCGCCGGCGTGGTCACCCAGCCAAAGATCGAACCGATCGCCTGCAACCAGCGTTTGCGCCGTCAAGTCGATTTCCGCGATTACATCGGAGCCGATAGCTACCAACAATGTGTCGCTCGCTCCACCATTGAGCACGGACAAGTCAAAACTAAGCACATCCGCATCCGTGGGGACATGTACGTCAATCGCGGCTAAGACTGGACTGTGAGCTTTCGCCCAAATCGATGCCACCGTCGATCCGACACGCTGCCGCAATTCCGTGTTAAAGCCTTTCAGCGAGTCGCGAATATCGCTTGCAACTAAGACCGTTTGGTCCCAAACCGACTTAGAGGTCTCTGCAATCTTCTGAACAGCGCCACTGCTAATCGACTCGATCTGCCTCAGAGTTTCTGCAACCAGTCCGCCAGCCGAAACAACGAGTTCAAATTTCCCCGGCGTCTCGACTTCCTTCCAGATCCAGCCTGACTGTGGTGACGGCATGTGCGTCGCGAATTCAGACACTTGAAATCCCCAAGGGCGAACGTGAGTTAGACGATCGGCGGTTGTCGCATATCGCAAAGGAACGCGACCGTGAGCAGAGTCGATCGGAGGGGGGGAAGATCGTTTTGGAAATGGAACTGCTCAATTCGAAATTAGTTACATTGTCGCGATGCGGAAACATCGGCGCTCCGAAGCCAAACTGGAAATCAAATGTAGGCTTAGGCTCCCCAATCCGTTCATGTGTACTTTGCACCAGAGGGATGTAGTAGTTCGAAATACGACTTACAAATGGCGCTGCGGACAACACTTCCCCGTACGATCGAGTTAACCAAGGAGCGTCAAGCGCGACGAGTTCGTTTACTGTCGTCGTACCTCCCGTGCCCACGACCAGCGTTTTTGCAAGGCTGGCCATAAAACCGGCACCATTGCTGTGACCGATCAACATCAGCCTAGGCAGATCCAAAGCCTTCACGCCAGCGACGATTAGCCTTTCCCCCAATGATCGCGCCGCGTAGATGCCATTTCAGGCAGAAAGTTGTGCATCGGGGAGGCCGCCGGCGAGAATTAAATCGTAAGGAAGAGGAAGTCCATTGGGGTTAGACCCCAGAAAACGATCGTCGTCGTTCCAATCTACGGCGAGTAAGTTGAAGCCATTCAAATCTTCGTTCTCCCGTCCCCGCTCAAAATCCTGAGCGAAGACGTTTATGAATTCGTCCGGCGAGCTAATATCGAACCGATCATTCCACCCGTGCGTCAAAATGACTGTCTGCTTGCTCCAATCAAGCGTCGAAAGTTGACTGTCGTCCAAACTGAGAAACCCATGCCCGACGAAACTCCATTTGTAGACCTTGGCGATTTCAGCGTAATTCCCTGGGTCGATCAAAGGCGGCACTGTCGGCGCGGGAGGAAACGTGTCGTATCCGTCCAACGAATCTATGGACGGGTAGCGACCGATAGCCGAGGCGATGTTCAGAGCGGCAGTACTGACGACCGCGACATAGTTCGCGGCGGCTAGGCCGGTCGGACTGATGTCGACTGTCACCGTCCAAGGATCGTCGCTCGCGATGTTCACGAATGTGCCAACCGGCCGCATATCCGACGGTGCCAACCCGACGAAAACCTCGACCGGTTGATTGCGCACGACATGCTCTAACAGCAGGGTTACGTCGAAACCGACGCCGTCAAACGTCATCGGCGTGAGTAGCTTGAATTGCCTTGAGGTAGGGGACGAAAGTGGCGATGGCGATCCCTGAACAAAGTAAACGGTGCCCGCACCAGCGGGATAAGCACCGCCGCCCCCAGCGGCCGTGATATTGCTTGTATCAAAGCCACTGTAGTCGTCCGCATAGATTGCGAGCCGCCCACCACCACCTGCCCCCCAGGTGTTCCCAGTGCCGAAATCATAGGTGCCTGCACCGCCTTTGGCGCTGGCGGAACCGGCTCCGCGGAAAGTCGAAGCCCAGACATAAATCGATCCGCCGCTGCCAGCACCAAATCCGCTGCTGCCCAAACCACCTTTTCCATCGGCACGCAACGCGCCATCCAACTGGAACACGCTGCCTGCTTCCAGCCGGATCAAACCGCCACCGTGATTATCGCTGCCCCCACTTCCCAGTTCATTCGGGTTCGCATAATCCCCGTACAGGCCGTTCGTTGCACCCGCGATGCTACCACCGCCGCCAAACCCTCCGTAGCTGCCCCCATCCCTGCCCATCGCTCCACCTTCAGTCGCATTTCCCAGCGTGTGCCCAGGCAAATAGCCCTTGCCGCTCACATCAATCTTGCTCGTGGCGTCTACAATGACTTCCTCTGGGACACTAAGGTCGAGCAAGTGAATTTGGGTTATGGTTGCGGCGGAATGTGTCAGTACGGCACCACGAATTAGGTGTAAGGAGTTGAAATTGTGGCGACCGTCGATGATGACGGTTGCGCCATCAATGAGAACGTCCTTGCCGTCGTAGCTCGTGTCACCCTCGCCGATCGTCAAGCTGTTGCTGAAGATGGTGTCGGCGCTAACGTAAACGAGCGTTCCTTTGTAAACGTCGCCCGACTCGCCGCCCGTGCCGTTTCCGTTTTGGTCCAGCAAATCGCCGTTGAGTTCAGCGACGTTGGGGCCGATGGTGAGCTGGTAAGTTCCACGGATCGAGAGGGCAGGAAACCTGAAGCGATAGGTTGTGGCCGTCAGCGATTCGACACTCGTTACACCAACGGCACCCGCTGGGCCAGCGATGATTACGTCGTCAATTGCAAAGGTTGATGAATCGATCGACTTGCTGAAAGCCACGTCGACGAAGTCAAGCCTGTTGTTACGAACCTCGGTGGGCGTGTGGCCCACAATTGTCAACCCACTTAACATCAAGCGATCTTCGAGCCGCTCAATGCCAAGCCATATACGGTTGGAGTGGGACTCAGGTTTGCCGCGGTTCGTCTTGCGGCGGTCGAGCCGGTTGAAGATGCGCACGGCGGTCCTTTCAGGACAGTGTTCAGATTTCAGTGTTCAGTTTTCAGCAAGCGGTCGTCCAACGCTTTCCTGACTGCGGCGTGCTCGCCACGCCGGTGAACCAGTTTCTCCGGCTAGAAACGATGGCCGACGACATTCCCTTCCCAAGACCTCTGCCGCCTCGTGCCGCAGGTAAATCAATTTCGATCCGGCGAACGCGACCCGCGTCGGTCGAAACTTCGCCACCCGCCGAACGAGCCAAAGGGATCGCGGGGATCGCGTATGGCATTTTGGCACTTGTCGTTCTAGCCTGTCAAACTTCAGTTCCTGCTGGACGAGCCAGTAGGGGATTTCTTCACCGCACCGTGGCGGGTGGCGGCGGTTGGTCTTGTCATGGCGGAATCGCTCTAGGAAACCCATCATCGTTATTACTTCGCGTTCCGGTCTGATCAGTTTGGGAAGCTCACAGCGGTATGAAGACACTCCATGCGCAACTCCCAATTAGCTAGCTCAACGTCCCGCCTAGATGAGTGACAGCCATGACCGATTTAAGCAGGCAGCACTGCAAGTTACAATGATTTCCGTTCAATTTCTCCAACTTCTTTGACGGAGCAGGGCACCGTGAGCACCGATGGGTCGGTTACGGACTGGATTCGGGCGACCAAAGATGGGGACGCGGATGCCGCACGGCGTCTCTGGGACCGATATTTCGCGAGGCTGATCGAATTGGCTCGCCAACACTTGCGGTATGCGTCGAAACGAGCGGCGGATGAAGAAGATGTTGTCCTGAGCACGCTGGAGAACGTGTTGACCGGGGCACGGGAAGGGAAGTTCCCGCTGCTGCACAACCGCGAAGATTTGTGGGGGCTGCTGTTGGTCATCACCGCTCGCAAGGCCAGCAACCAAAAGAAACAACAAGTCCGGCTGCGTCGCGGTGGCGGGAAACAACGCGGGGAGTCTGTGTTTGAGGCGCTAGGGGATAGTTCTGGAATAGAGCAGATCGCCGAAGCTGGACAGTGACGCATAAAGAACTCTGGCTGCTGAGACAGCAGATTGGCGGGCGGCCGCACGGCCGGTCGATGCGGTCGCCAAAGGAGGCAGTATGGCCATCGGGCGCGCTCCCTCGGGATTCCTTCTGTGGTAGCATAACGAAGTTGGAGCGATCAGTTTGTCTTGAAGGAAGCATCGGCGATGAATACCGAGTCGGAACAAGCTAGTGCCATTGAATTGCGGCGACAGGCTAAGCGGCGGATCGAGAAGCTTTCCACCGCAAAGCTGCGCGTCGCCGACGATTTTCTCGCCTACCTTGAGCAGCGGGAGAGTAACGAAGCGACAGACGAACTGTTGAACATTCCCGGCTTCGCCGAATCGCTGGCTGCGGCGGAACAGGAGATTGCGGCTGGTCAGCTCACTTCTGCCAGCAAGTTGCGGCGAAAGTCTTGAAGATGTATGACGTTCTGCTGAGCGACTCTGCACGAGCGTTCTTCGAAAACGCGGCAGCGTCGTTGCAACGAAGACTGGATCGCTGCTTTGACCATTTGCGCAACGAGCCGCGCCGGCATCGACACATCATTGCCCTCAAGGGAAATCTAGCGGGTTACTACCGGTACTGCACTTTAGGCGAGTATATCTCTAATCCTCAGGTGCGGACATGATTGTAGCGGACGCTGGGCGGTG
>JAQBZB010000327.1 GCA_027622275.1 Planctomycetota bacterium
ACAAACAACACATCGGGCGCTAGCCTTTTCAACCGCCCCAGCGCTGGCGTTTTCAAACGCCGTTCACACCTCGACGGGCTCCCTCAGCGTCAGTGCCCTTCAACAGAACGGCTTGTCTCTTGTGGACATCACACGCGGTGCAGGCCCCGGGATGTTCGATCCGACCGACGGCGTCGAAGCCCCACATCTTGTCTGGCACCTGGTAAACGGATCCTGGGAGTTCTCGCTCTGCGTCGATGAACGTCGCCATACCTTCATCTGCTCCAAACTCAGAATCCGAGAGCTGAGCCTCGTGGGGATGCTGCTTCTTCATGCAATCACTCCCGCATTGCCCGGCCAAATGCAAAAGAACTTTGTCAGGGCAGGACTTGCTGCCACTCCATGAGTCTTGGACAATTATCATGCTTGGCGATTCCAATCGCAAGCTCCCCGTTTTTTCTCGGACGAAACCGCGCCGTCACCGTTAGAGACAGAAGCCGTACCAGTGGTAGTTCCGCGTCTGGAGGCCGAGGAGTAACTAGACTAATGACCGCGAAACACAACGCCCGACCAGAATTGACGTCATTTTCTGTCAAGAAGCTGTTCGGACAACACGATCATTCTATTTCTCTAAACCCGGATGGGCTCACGCTAATTCACGGGCCAAACGGCGTCGGCAAGACAAGCGTCCTGCGGCTGATTCATCATGCTCTAGAACTAAGTGTTAGCGATCTGGCGAGCTTCGTCTTCGACGAGTTGAGCTTAACGTTCGACGACAGCTCCCAGCTGACTGTGACTCGAGTAGCAGAAGAGGGAATGATCGAGCCCCCAGACAGCGACCATGTTGATGACGTCGGGACCGAGACCACGCAAGTGTTGCTGCTCCGTCCGGTGATTGCAGATTGCGATGAGGTCGGAAAGAATGAACCTGCCACCAAAACACCAAAACACCCAAGCAGACGTAGGCGAGTGCAGACGTCTGAATACCCCAGGCTTGGCCAGAAGTTTCATTCGTTTGGAGAGAGGGCTGTGAATCAAATCGCGACTGCGTCAGCCGTTATCGTCATCGTTTTGGGAATTCCGGCCATTTCATCGGAAGTTGCCGTCGGCGCCGCCCCGGCCGCGGAAACAATCGATCACAACCCACAGTTCTTTATCGACGATTACCTGGTGGATAATCGCTGGGGAGTGCAGTTTCTGACGGAAACCGTGACCCGCGTGTCTCATCAGCCTGGCAAGCACACACACAACCCGGTCATTGCCGGAAACGGTGGCTACCTAAACGTCGTACGTGACGAGCGAACAGGGCTATTCCGCATGTGGTATCAGGATTACTGGGACCAAAGCATCAACCCGAGGAAATACACCTATGGCGTCGCGTACGCAGAGTCCAAAGATGGTATTCACTGGAAGCTTCCGCGGATTGGCAAATACGACTTCAAGGGCACACGAGACAATAACATCGTGTTGCTGGGACCCGAGAACGGTCGGGCGGAAACACCGTTTCTACTCGATGTCCCCCGTGAACATCGCCGTGGTTACGAGTATCTGATGCTCTATACGACCAACGTGCGAGACAAAAGTGGTATGCACGTGATCGGGTCGAAGGACGGCATCACGTGGGACTCCGCGAGCGACGTGCGGATAGCCGCTGACTTCACTCCTGATACGCAGGCCGGCATCGTTTGGGATCCGAAACGTGCGAAGTTCGTCTGCTTCACTCGGGCAACGAACATCTACCGTGCGAAAGGAGAACGCAGGAAGATTGCCCGTCTGGAGAACAACTCGTTGTGGGGACCGTGGCCGGTGACGCCAGAGAACATCCTCCTGCCCGACTCTCTCGATGCCCGAACAGGGCACAACTACTTCTACGGCATGCCCACGCGATACTATGCCGGAATCTATTGGGGCTTCCTTTGGCCCTACCGACACCAAGAGGACATCTATACCGAATTGGCCTTCAGTCGCGATGGCAGGAACTTTCAACGATTTCCAGATCGTCCGCGTCTCATCGACCTCGGACCTGACAAGAGTTGGGATGGCGGCATGGTCCTCGGCTCGCCTGCCTGGATCGAGGTCGGTGACGAATGGTGGATCTACTATACCGCTACCAATGAAGCCCACAACTCTCAGACATCGACGCCCGGAATCGGCTTGGCTCGTATTCGCAAAGAGGGTTTTGCGTCCCTACGCAGCCCCCCTGGCGGTGGTTTCGTTGTGACGCGTCTGCTGCGCTGGCCCGGCGGCAGGCTGTTCGTCAATGCTGATGTTAGCCGGAGCGAAATGACTGTACGAATTACCGATTACAATCGTCAGCCGTTGACGAACTTCGATTCCGGGCCGAGTCTTCCAATTGTTGGAAATAGCGTCCGCCATGAAGTGAGATGGAAAACAGGAGACATTCGCGATTTGAATGGTCTAGCGATCCGGATCGAGTTCTTTATGGAGAGCCGCGCGGACTTATATTCCTTTCGTGCCGGGCCGCCAGAAGACAATCCATGAAAGTCGGCAACGGCTCGCAGGGGTTTTGCGGGCGATGACTCGCCGCGTTCACAGATTGCGAAAAATTTTCGCAATCTGTGAACCCTGTCGGAAAACCTCTCACATCGTCAAAGGCTGGCGTGCAACTGTTGCACACCTCCATCGAACCCGCCCTTAAGCCCAACTTCCGCCGACCAGCTTGGCGATCCCCCGTCCAGCACCAGGCGTCGGTAGTCCGTTAGAAGTAGAATGCGAAAACGTTTCGTGAACTTGTGGTCGGCGACCGCTGCGGCCATCCAGGTAGCTTTAGAGTCGCGCCTGCCGAATCCAGCGACGCCAGCGGTCGCACGTGTGACAAATAGGGTATCTCCACCTTCGGCGCTCAACTTCACTCGAAAAGCCAAGTTTTTCCAGCCGCTCCCAGCTTCTAAGTATGTGCCATATACAGTATAGCCCACCTGTCTAAGAAGGTATTCAGGTGACCATCGGCGGGTTGGTCTGCTTTGTACAAAACCTCAACGTTGTCGCGCACGCGAGGAAGCCAGGTAGGAATCGAGCCGACCCCTTCGATTCTGTACTTTTTGCCGTCAACCTCATATTCTACGACTGGATACCATGTGATCTCGTTGTCACTGTCGCGTTTCTCACGCAATTCAACGACGGTTCCTGTCGTCCGGTTCGCGCCAGCCTGGAGGCGGAAGGACCGGACGCCCCAACCGATGGCGAACAAGACGGCAATTGTCCCGACGACGATAAAAAACCAGGCCCCTGATTTGGCTTGTTTGGGATTCAGTTCCCTGCCTCGGCTTGTTCGTATTCGAACTCCCATATCAATCTCCTCAGGGGCCTATCGTCTAGCATCACTGAGCCGGCGGTGATGACTCTCCATTTGGATCCAGCCCGGCCGCCGGCTCCAGTGCATGCGTTTTGTTAGGCCCGGCCTCCCTCACAGACTTGCCTGTAGCGCCGGCGCCACAGTAGGACGATTCCCACCAGCAGAAACGTCAGCCCCAAGCCGCCAAACAACACACCCTCCCCCAACTGTTCTTCGAATGATTCAACCAATGCCTCTTCTGGCCGATCGGGGCCATAGAGCACGGTCACCGTACTGCCGATTGCAGACACCTTTGGCCATCCTGTCGAGATCGGCTGCGCCCGCACAGGCCCGAAAACTTCGTAGGACTTGTCCCCGATCCGGTATGACACAACTGCGCGACAATTCTTGTAGCTGGTTCCTTCGTCGGGAATGTTGTTATCGTGCTGCAACACGGTACCTTGGATACGGATAGCGCGGGAGGTGAATGCCCACGACTCGGCCCCGCTCTTTAGACCGACGACGAGGGAGATGCCTCCGAACAACACCATGAGGAGCGGACCAACGAGGGAAGACGTGCTTGGATGTCGGTTCGATGCGTTCATCGGAAATCTCCAAGCTGCTCGTTCCCGTCAGTCAGGGCTCAGTGTAATCGAAGGTCGACCATGATCACGGGGGCCGAGGAGTAATGTTTGAATTCAGGACCGACACCGCCGAGGTCTCCCATGCATCCGTTTGTAGGCGGGCCACCCATCCGAAACATGATCTGATACCGATTGATCCGTTCATCACTATCCCAGGCGCGCGCGGCAATGGGTGCAATAACGGATGGGGACCAAGCTATACGTGTCATTTTTCCCGTTGTAGCGCGGGGCCTTGGATTCAATGAACATTCCATAGCCGCAGGCGGTGCAAGTGGCCCGTTTCGGCGTCGCATCGTCAGGTAACTGCACGCCGCAATGCGGGCAGAAGGCACCCAGCGCCCGAAAGGTATCGGAGCACGCCGGACACTTCGGCCAGGGGGCGGACACAGCCATACCAAGAGGAATATCCCAACACCTGCGGCGACAAAGGGCCCATACAACAGGAAGCTACTCGTAGATTCCCGCGTCATGAACAGCAGGGACACGAACAGGCCAAACACTATCACGGGTCCGAGGCATCCGACGGAATTGTGCAGTTTGAGCGTTTTCTGAGCCTGCAACTGGAATGCTTCCCGCCAATCTTCAGATGAATCTGTCCGGTCGTTGTCGCGATCCACATTCATGGAGAAGAAGCCTCGGGTATGAGCCTAACGGCAAAGCTAACCCGCCGGGAACAGGCCGGCGCGAACGACATTGATTTTAGCATACGCTCAATTCGCCGGCCTGTTCCCGGCGGGTTCAGCGTCTGGTTAGGTGGCCTTAAGGTTAGCTAGAGCGTCCAACGGAACTAATTGACACAACCGCCTTCGTCGTCCTTTGCCTGCACAATTCTTCGAGAAAGCTCGTCGACGAATGGATCGAAACGTGAGGTATCCGGCCCCGCCCGTGCGATCGCTATCGCGTCGATGCCCGTTGTGTTCCTGAAAACAGCGTATTCCACTTTTCTCCATGAAGAGCACAATATCAATAGCCCAAGCGCGCCCCATACGGCAGCTTGGGCGAAGACCTGCGTACGGTCTGCTTTCGCATGGATCACCTCCCGCAATGGATAGAATGTTGAGTTGATTTCCAGTTGCGGCTCCTGGTGGACTACTTGCAGCTCACCGTTGACCACATGTCGCACGTCGTCGGCCGGACGCATCGTTGTCACGACGCCGGTAACCGGCCGTTCGCTGTCCACCTGCACGGTCACCTGCCGGCGCAACAGCGCCTCGGCCTGCTCAGGGTGACTGCGCAGCTCCGCAATGTCCTCGCTATCAAAAACTAGTCCGTAGACGAGAAAAGCCAGTCCTACGACTAAGCCAATGCACCCCAGCAGAAAAACTAAACTAACTCTGCGTCGAACGGTTCGGTACTCTGATTCGAGGTCTTTCAGCGGAAGCGTGACATTTTCACGTCCTTTCCGAACCGATACGTTGTCCTCGGAAAGCGTGAATTGTCGTTTCCCGACCCCGGCGAAAACACAATCTCTGTATTCCATCGCGACCTCCGGTCACATCGTCCCTAGTCCCCCGCCCCAGTCGAGTCAAGCCGCCTATTATTTCTTGTGCGCGCCGCGCGTGTTAAATTGCAAGTGGTTCGCAAAATAACGCGCACGTACTGACGTTGAATCTATCGTGGAAACATCCGTGCCGCAAGCATTTACGTGACGTGTGGCACCTCGCCAGGATGCATGTTATTTTGCGTTGCCGACTCAAAATAACGCGCAACGGCGGCCAGCGGGCGCGGAACGCAATCGCTGGAAGAACAACGACTTGCGAACCGATCGACAGATGTTCCGCCGGGCTGAAATCGCAGATTCATGCGATATAACGCGCGTAACTGCCCAATCTCACAACGGAGTTGGCGGAAGTGTTTGCCACCGGAGATTGCCCTCGCCTCGAAAGCAAACTGTTACTGGTATTGTGACAATTGTAACGGTACGCCAAAGCGATTGAGCAGTTTCCAGAGGGCCTTGTTACTCAGGCTCAGGCATCCACGATGCTTGGTCTGAGCCGAATGGCAGTCAGCCGGCTGGTAACTCGTGGTGAGCTGCGGGCGGTGTATTTCCCGGAAGGTAGTGACGATCCCGAACAGCCGGACTATGTCGGTGCGGCTGTCGGGCAGGACGATCCGCTGTGGCTGAAACTAGTCGCATCGATCAGTGATTGGGACAAAACGTATTCGTTTCCAAAGGCAGTCTACGTGTCGTTTGGGGACGTCGTTCGACTGTGGAAGCAGGGGAGCGCAAAAGAGAAATGTAAGCGCGAGTTGCAGGAAATCGTTGCCGCGATGGGCAGCGGAAAGGAAAGAATCGGCAAGTTAGCGGCGTTCCAGGCGGACAAGAAACGGCAGGCCGAAGAGGAACGAAAGAAAGAACGCGAATGACAAGAAACGGAACACAGAGAAGAGGGGAAGGAGGTCCAGGAACCTTGGGGCCTTATGGTTCCTGGTCGGCCGTAAGTTGGACTGTGCTACGGGACAATCGCTGCTTAGGCCGAAACAGTTGGGCTTGAACTCGGAGGGCTGAACGTTGGGTACCAAAGCTGAAAACGTGGGCTCCGCAGGGGAGCTGGGAAAGCGACAGCCGCCGCGCATCGGTGCGGAGCGGCCCCTAATTGGCACTCGTCGTAATTGCTGCTTCCTTCGAAGCGTCGGTGGGCTCAACCGAGGGCGGCAAGCGGATATCGCTGCCTACCTTGATCGACAACAGGAAGGTTGAGCAACCAGGTTTCCACCGTCAGTACGAGAGGGATTGATGCGCGTCTATTGTCCCGGCCAACTAACACTTCGCCATTTGAATTCTCGCAAACTACTTTGTGACAACCGTTTACAGAGTTCAAAACGGCATCCATGATGACCGGGGTCATTAGTCGGGGTGACAAGACGGCTATTGAACTTTTTCGCAGTGGTGTCCCCACCCTGTTTCAGCAGTTACCGAATGCTCTGCAAGGACTTACGACATCTCCAGCGTGATGTTAGTCGCACCACGTCATCACGTATTGACCGGAGTCGTTTGCAGCCCCTCCCACGGCTATCAACACCAATTCAGGAATTCCGTTCTACATTCGCTGCATCCAGTTTACAGTTCCGGCCAATGACGGTTAGACCTCGGCTACTTCGGCCAATTGGGTTCGTGACTCATGAGTTGTCGTCCTGTGTCACGGACGGTGGTGGCCCAACGGACCAAGGCAACGCCCTCAGGGGCGCAAACGCGATGTCCGAATCACCCTTGGACGCGATCGCCGACGCAGGTTGGGCAATTCGTCGCTGTTGTCTTTTCGAGGGTGCGCCGCGATGAATGTGAGCAACCTCAAAATCCCAGTGACCACACGCCTCGCATCTGAGCTATTTGGGAAGGCTCACGCCAATTGAGCGGTTAACCAACGGGGTCGCAGGTTTGAGTCCAACGCGGGGAGCTAACTCAAATCCTACGAACCAAACGGCTCGCAGAGTTTACACCGAACGCCGGGAGTTTCCGCTCTCAGCGTTTTTGCGTTTACCGCCTTTGAGGGGCTCGCTTGCCGCTTGCCCAACCAACCAGAGTACTACTCACTATACAACCCCGTTTTGCGCCCAGCGCATGGGGTCCACTTCAACCCACCGTGGCGTCGCGGTTTAGTTGCGGTGACAGGCCTCTTCTTGTGATAATGATGGATGCCGTGTCGTCCCAGAATGGTGGCGACGGTACTCGAACAAATGGAATGCTGACTCCTGCTTGCCGACGGACCGACGAAGCAAAACTAGTTCCTTTGACCACTAATGACATCAGCGCCGCAGTTGGTCCAGGTGCTCCTGACAGTTCGAAATCAGCGTCTCCAACTCACGCATTGTGTTCTTCCGTAGTCGATCGTTGTTTTTTATGAATCCGCCCATCGAACGAAACGTCTCTCGAAGGAGATCGTTGAATTGCCGGATCGGACTGCCAACACGTCGCGAACTCTTGCTGACACGCCCAGCCCGAAGAACGGAGTTGCGGTTATGTACATTCAGCGTATCGAACACCACGTCGACTTGATCACTTCGATCGCGTAGGCAGGGTGGCCGAAGGTCCCGCAAATGAACGTGGTCGCCAGGATCTGGCCCATCCGGATCGGCGGTGATCGGTCGGTCAGCCATCCATTGGAATAGCTTCGAGAGCCACAAAAAACCATCGCGATTCGCGTAAATCTGCAAAGCCGGATACACGTACAGGCCAGGCCGGCTGTCGCCAAGATCCGTGCCGCATCCCGCTGAATGCTTGATGGCCAACTCGGCTGTTTTCCGAGCGCGTGGCGGATTAGCAGTTCGAGTCACATAAACCTCCAGACGCGAGGATGAAGTTGTCGAGTTGAGAGAACTGGCACCGGAACAGTATTAAGGACGCGGCAATTGCTCGCAAGAAGCCTTGGCCGCGCGTTGCGAGACCGGAACAATTTCGAGAAAATGTGCCGCTGGCGTTTCTAAATCCGGATTACCTCGCAGTAACACTGCCGTCCGCCTGTTCGCGTATACTCAATAAAATCGCCAGAGCCGGGTAAGACGAAGCGGTCGCATGTCTTTCCTCGTTGAATACCTACGGTGAGAACCGTTCCAGGAACTTAGTCATGACTAAACCAGAGGCGGCAACTCAGCCAGATCTCGACGACTTGCTCTACGCATTCGATCAATGCTGGCAATCTGATGAATCGCCACATATCGAACAGTTTCTAACGAAGACTTTCGGCGCGTCAACGGTGCCCGTTAAATGGCTTATTGAACTTTTGCTAATCGATCTTGAGTACCGCTGGCGGCGATCGGTCGGTTCGAACATGCAGGAAGCTGAGAATATTATTGGTGACACACTGCCTATTCAGCCGCTCGTCGAAGATTACGCCGAGCAATTCCCACAATTGAACTCATCCGACTTGTTACTCGCGCTGATTCGACAAGAATACCGGGTGCGATTGCTGTGGGGTGACTGTCCAACACATGAGTCTTACACGAGGCGATTTCCGGAACTTACCGGCGAGATTGTGAATCAACTTCGAGCAGTTGAATCGGAACTCGATGCCGAGAATCCCGATCCCGCCGAGCGCTCGACGACCACGAGTTCCGCCGACAGAACGCTGTTTGGAAGACTGGGAAGACGTTCGGAAGTAGCTGCGCTGTCGGGCGACTTCGGTCGCTACGAAATCATCCGTGAGTTGGGCTGTGGCGCCATGGGCGAAGTCTACCTGGCGTTTGACACGGAGTTGGAACGGCATGTGGCGCTCAAGACTCCGCGCCTCAACTTAGAAACAGACAAGGATGTAGTCGAGCGGTTTCGTCGCGAGGCGAGAGCAATGGCGCAGCTTCATCATCCGAACCTTTGCCCGGTGTTTGACGTTGGGGGGATCGACGGGCGTTTGTACCTGACGATGGCCTATGTGGAAGGGGAGCCGTTGACGGCTCGCATCGCGCGAAACGAGCTTCTGGCTGCTGATGAGATTGCCCGTCTGATTCGAGGGATTGCCGCGGCGCTGGGTGAGACGCATCGAAACGGTGTTGTACATCGGGATTTGAAACCGGGAAACGTTTTGATCAATCATCACGGCCAACCGATCGTGACCGATTTCGGATTGGCATATCAGTCCGGTTCCGCCGAATCGCGATTGACCGCGACCGGCACGATGGTTGGCACACCGGCCTACATGTCCCCGGAACAAATCGAGAACCGAATTGGCGAAGTTGGGCCATCTTCGGACGTCTACAGCCTGGGCGTCATCTTTTACGAATTGCTGGCAGGGCAACTTCCATTTCAAGGCTCGATTTTGTCCGTCCTGCGACAAATTGCACATGACGAACCGAATGCCCCTTCGGAAGTGCGTTCAGGAATTGATGGGGGGTTAGAAAATGTCTGCTTAAAGATGATCGCCAAGAACCCCAGCGACCGCTACCAATCCATGCAAGATGTCGTCAATGCGATCGACAATTCACACGTTTTCGGTGTTGCGCGTGAAATAATGTCAAAGCCCGTCGAGCGGGTCGACGTTAAACAAACAGCAAAGCTTTCAAAAAGTCGATTCTTGGCGATTTCTCTATGCACATTGCCGCTCCTTTTTTTGTTCCTGCACTTTAGGCGAGTATATCTCTAATCCTCAGGTGCGGACATGATTGTAGCGGACGCTGGGCGGTGGGCTGCCTGGGAGTAACTTTGCTGGAAAGG
>JAQBZB010000328.1 GCA_027622275.1 Planctomycetota bacterium
AACTCTTAGTCCTGACAAAGCACTAGTCGCATCGTCACCGCGGTTTCGGCGGTGGAAGTGGATTCAGTCAGAGTCGGCCGGAACAAGCTTCGCAGTTCCGGCAGCGTTTAAGGGAATGCCGGAACTGCGAAGCTTGTTCCGGCCTACCTGTTCAATGACGACATCATGCCAACCGGCCTACGCTTGCGTCCGTCCGTGCTCGTTGCCCGCGAGAAGTTGGCGGACGGTCGAGCCAAGCTGAGGGCACAGCATGAAGCCGGTTCGCCCGGCATCCAGGTTTGTGCAAAGCTGACGGATCTGCTGGATACCGTTTTGCTCGAACTCTATCACGACGCCTTGGACGACGTGGGGCGCGATATCGAGTCGCTGATCGCGTTGGCTCCGTACGGTGGTTATGGCCGCCGCGACGTGGCTCCGTACTCGGATGTCGACCTGATGCTGTTGCACAAGCCGGGCACCGAGCACCGTATCGCTCCGTTTGTGCGGCGGCTGACGCAAGACATCGTCGATGCCGGGCTGGATCTTGGTTACAGCCGCCGAACGCCCGCGTATGCTTGCTCGCTGGCTCAATCCGACGCCACCATCTTCACCGCGCTGGTCGAGTCTCGATACTTAGCTGGCAGCGTCTGTTTGTTCTCGCGATTCATGCACAAGTTTCGGAAAATGGCGCTGCGGCGTTCGCGGTCGCTGATTGCGAAGATCGAAGCGTCGCGTCAAACGGAACGCAACCAGCATGGTGATACGATCTATTTGCTGAAACCGAATGTGAAGCGCTCGCGGGGAGGACTGCGAGATCTGCAGATGGTCCGCTGGATCGGTTTCGCCAGATGGGGCGAGGCGGAACCTTCGAGCCTCGCACTGGCCGGGCATTTGGCGGCGGCGGATCGAAGCAAGTTGCGCGACGCCCGCGAATTCCTGCTGCGGTTGCGAAATGAGTTGCACTTCCACGCCGGCAAGTCGCTCGACTTGTTGGATCGCCATGAGCAAGTCCGCATCGCCGAGCTGTACGGTTACGAGGGAGACGAGAATCAATTGCCCGTCGAGCGGTTCATGCGCGACTATATCGAGCACACCAGCCACGTGCGTTATTGTGCCGCACACTTCGTGGAAACCGCCAAGGCGCGGCGCAGCATTGCGAAGTTCGTGGGCGAGCTGTTCAGTCGTCGGGTGGAAGGCGACTTCCGCGTCGGCCCGGTTCACATTTGGGCGACGCGGCAAGGGAAAGAGAAGCTCCGCGCCGATCTGTCGGAAGTCCTGCGCCTGATGGATTGGGCCAACCGCACCAAGACCCGTATCGATCACGAAACCTGGCAGATGATTCGCGAATCGATGCTCGAACCGTCGTCCGTCCAATTGTCGCCGCAGGCCATAGCGCGCTTTCGCTCGCTGCTGGATCAACCAGGCGAGCTGGGCGATTTGCTGCGGCGGTTACACGAACTGCGTGTGCTGGAAAAACTCGTTCCACCGCTGGCACACGCGCGCCACCTGATGCAATTCAATGAGTATCACAGGTACACCGTCGACGAGCATTCCATCCGCGCCATCGAATGCGCTTCGGAGTTTCAGGACCGCGACGACTCGCTCGGACGGGCTTACCGCAAAATCAATAAGAAATGGTTGCTGCATCTGGCGTTGTTGCTGCACGATCTCGGCAAGGGATTCTCGGAAGATCACAGCGAAGTCGGTCAGCGACTGGCGGGCGAGACCGCTGGATTCTTGGGGCTTGGCGAAAGCGACACGGAGATCCTGAAGTTCCTTGTTCACAAACATCTGGTCATGTCACACCTGGCACAGTGGCGCGACACGAACGACGACAACGTCGTGGTTCAGTTTGCGGTCGATGTTGGCTCGGCGGAGGTTTTGCGGATGCTGTACGTCCTCACGTGCGCGGATCTCGCCGCCGTCGGACCCGGTGTGTTGAATCGTTGGAAGCTGGATCTGTTGACGCAGCTCTACCGCCGCGCACGAGCGCATCTCGCCGGCGACATTAATCCCGAGGACGAGGACCGCTGGCTGACGGAACGGCGTGAGACGCTCAACCGTCTTGCGGAATTGGAAGCCGATCCAGCTTGGTGGCACCAACAGATCGCCGAGATACCACGCAGCTATCTGATGGACTACGAACCGCCGGACATGATGGAGCGGTTGGCGGGCTTGGCCGTGTTGCCGCGAGATCGCGCCGTCGCGTGGGGCCGTTGGCTGGAAGACCGCAAGGCGATCGAATTCACGGTGGGTGCCTACGAAGACATTACGGCAGGCATCTTCCACCGATTAACCGGAGCACTGACCAGCAGCGGATTGGAGATTCTGTCCGCCGAAATCCATACGCTCGCCGACGGTTTGATCCTGGACCGTTTCCACGTGAGTGACTTGCGGCATTCGGGCGAGCCGCCGCAGGAGCGACTTGACGAAGTCGGTCGCAATCTGGAAGCCTCACTAAGCGTTGCTTCGAGCGACAGTCCCTCCTTTCGGCGCACGTGGGCTCGACAGACGACCGCTAGCCCCGAGACCGGACGTTTACCGACCCGTGTCCGAATCGACAACGATACGTCGGATCAATACACGATCCTCGATATTTTCACGCACGATCGGACCGGGCTGCTGTACGCGATCTCACGAGCCATTTTCGAACTCGGGCTGTCTGTTCACGGGGCCAAGATCGGAACGCATCTCGACCAAGTTGTCGATGTGTTCTATGTGACGGATGCCACTGGCGGCAAAGTCGAAGACGAAATACGCACCGGTGAGATTCGAGCGCGGCTGTTACGTGAAATCGAATCGCCAACGATGTGCGACTGATCAGCCGGAGTCCTTGGTCAGCGTCATCGTGCTTTTCAAGTCCTTGTGGAGGAAGAACAGTGGCGCAAGCCAACTTTGCTGGTCAAAGTTGGCGACGACATCGACCGTCACTTGCGATTCAGTTTGGGAAACCGTCACTCGTGGTTCTTTGACACCAACGGCGTCAAGAACCTTCATGGCGGACTCGCGAATCTGATCGTCCGTTGCCTTTGGAACCAGGCCACGTCGTGCGCCTTCATAAACGGCATTTTGCATCGTGTGTCGCACCATGTGCATGCGACTGAACTCCAACGCAGAGAAGAAAAGCAGGAATACGATTGGTGCGGTGAGCGCGAACTCGACGGAACTCGCGCCACGTCGCTTGCGTTTCGGTTGACTTGATCGCATGCTACTTTCCACTTTGTGTTACTCGACAAAGACAAGCCCGATCGTCCCATCTGCGACCTGGCGAAAGATTTTCTTGAGATCGTTCGCCGTCGGCGCATGAAAGTGCTGGCCGCCCGTAAGAGTTGCGACCGCCTTCATCCGAACTTGGTCGGCTCCGCCACTGAACGTGATGGTAATGATGATGATGCCACGTCGTTTGGCCTCCTGCGCGGCGTAAATCGGCTCGGGGCCCGTGTTGTGCCGCCCGTCAGTCATCACGACGAGGACCTTTGTGGCGTCTTTTCGGACTCGACTCGTGTCGCTAATCGCTTGGATCCCCTGCGTAATTCCGGCATGAATGTTCGTGCCTCCTGGAATTGCCTGCTTCGATCGCTTCGCCAAAAAACCAGAAACATCTTCCGGCACCGTACTGACACTCACATCGATTCCGGCATCCGGATAGTAGCCGTCGCAACCATAATAGCTCGACGCATAGGTCACCAAGCCCAACCGCTCTTCGTCCTCGGTATCTCCCAACCCATCGACGAACTCGCCGACCGCGAGAACGAGATGTGCCCATCGGCTGTGTACGGGGTGCGGCTTTTGGCAGTACCATGACCCACTGCCTCGTGGATAGACCCAATCTCGACCAGACAAGTCAAACGCCATCGAGTGCGAGCGGTCGGCCACGATGACAAAGTCACGTTTCGCCGACCCGACTTTGGCCGCAGTTGCATTCAGCGATGGTTCGAAGTCATTGCGTCCTAACATCGAGCCAAAGGCGAGTCCAACGCTGCCGCCCGCCGATTCCTTGGTGCGATCCCCCAAAACTCGCGCGCTGTTGAACGGTTCGACGTTTGCCGAAAATTTCCAAGTCCCGTCCGCTGCTTTCGCGCTATTGCCAAAGACGATATCTTCGTCTTTGATAATGAGCGGTTGGCTGGCCACATGATTGGTTGCGGCGACTTGCTTGGCAACGCGCCGCGCTTCCTTGACATCACCCGTGCGTGAGATCGCCTCGGTCGCAGCACGAGCGGCAGCGTCGGTCGACGCGCGAAGCTGTGCCCGGGTCAACTGCATGTAGGCAATGTCGACGGAGAATGCCGCCGTTGCGAGCAGCGCCACCATGACGATGAGCACCAAGGTGACCATGGCACCACGTCGACGGGTTCGACGCAGATGTAAATACGCACAAGGTCGACGCGAGAAAGTCATAGCTCGGTTACTCCTTCACAAATGTCACTGCAGCTTGAAGTTGACGGTTTGCGAATAGAAAGCCTGGGACCAGGCTGTTCGTATGCGCAGGTGCGGCCACCACGACGCGAAATTCCGTGCCCGGATCTAGCGACGCTGCATTGCCCGGTATCGACGTGACCGTGGCGTTCGCAATGCCGCGCGATTTGAGAATCTCCTTCGCTCGGCGATCTGCTTGCTCGGTTGTCCCGTTTGGCATTGCCAGGACTCGACCGGCCTCGTACGACGTCACCGACAAAGTCTCGGACAGATAGATCAGGCTGCAGGTTTCTATCGAGCCTACGACGATCAGCACCAACAGCGGTAGACAGACACACAGCTCGACGGTTGCCGTCCCACGTCTGCCCACGTGTTTCGTCATCTTGAACCTCATGAAACACTATTGTGCCGAGCTGAATCAGGCGACTTTTCAAACAGGTCGAACGAAACGACCAGGATTAGCCCGCCCCCGCTGAACGCATCCCCATGCAGTGAAAGTCTAGCTTGCGATTGCCATAGATCGCGTCGCGCTGACCATCGTTGCCCCAAAATTAAATGACAGCGAAGGCGAATAATCAATACAGTCCGCGCCTTCGTTCTTTACTCGGCAATACTTCCAGACACGTGGTCCACCATCCGGTCAGCGTTGTTTCGACGAACTCGACCGGTAGCCCCTCGTCCCGCATCTCACGAGCGAGACGCACGTGGTCGTATTCGACAGGCACGAATTCAACCTGAACGTTTCCGCCAGGCGAAGTTTCCAAAAGGGAATACCAGACATGAGTCGCTCCGTCGTTTTCGGGCCGTCCAAGGACACCAACATTGACGAAGTGCCTGTTCGCAGACAGGGTTCGCCGCCATTTGATACCGGAGTGCGTTGCCGCCACGACATCCGCGTCGTGATCCTGCAGCAACGAATCCAGGAAGTGCGTCGAACTCGTCGATTCCCAAAGAAACTCGTTAACTTTGCGCGGGCTCCCGTGACAGAGCAGAACTCGCAGGCTTCCCAATTCAAGGCGTCGCTCCTTCGGCAGCGAGCGAAGGAACGCTCGATTCTCTTCAGAAGTGTTGGCGAGCGTATAGTCGTAGCTGATCTGTGCAAAGTAGTTGTCACGAGGATCGGTGTAGCCACACTGACAGTCGTCTAACGCATTGCCAATGGAATCGTCATAGTTCCCTTGAATGCACCGTACATCGTTGTCATGCAGAATCGGGAACACACGATCCGGGTGCGGCCCAAACGCCCCTATATCGCCTAGGCAGTAAATCGCATCAACGCCCCGCCGTCGCGCATCGCGTATCGCCGCTTCCAAGGCGAGGTAGTTGTTGTAGATGCCGCCAAAACAAGCGATGCGATTGTAGCCATCACGCTCCGCCGTGATGAGCCCTTCAGGTTGGGATTGAAACATGCGAGGAGTTCCTGCCGTGCAGTGGTCACGAGAAGGCTCATCACGGCGGAGCGTGATGGCGACTCTACGACACCAGCCCCTTCGTTACCAACATGAACACGTCTTCCAGCGTCGGATCCTTCTCGCCAAAACTTCGCACACCGACGCCTTCGTGAACGAGCTTGTTGAGCAGTTCAGCAACGCCGTTGTCATCCGTTTCCAGTTCGACGACCGCCGAGTGATCTTCGACTTGAATGTCGCGTGTGTGCGGCGAGCTGCGGAGAATCGACAGACCGAGGTCCATGTTGGCCGTGAACTTCACGCTCACGATCCGATTGCCGCGAATCCGACGATAAACGTCCGCCATCGGTCCATGCATTAACAATTGCCCTCGTTCAATAATCCCAATCGAGGTACAGCAGTCGGCCAACTCAGTAAGGATGTGGCTCGAAATCAGAATCGTCTTTCCCATCCGCCGTAGCTCTTTGAGCAGCGCTTTGACTTCCACGCGCGCGCGCGGGTCGAGGCCGCTCGCCGGTTCATCCAGAATCAGCACCGGCGGATCGTGGACAAGCGTCTTTGCCAAGCACAACCGCTGCTTCATGCCGCGCGACAAGCCGTTCACGAAGTCGTCACGTTTGTGACCCAAGTCGAGCAATTCCAGCACATCGCTGATGACTCGCTTCCGCTGCGGCCGGCCGATTCGATAAGCAACGGCAAAGAAATCGAGAAACTCCCACACCCGCATGCCATCATAAACGCCAAAGTTGTCGGGCATGTAACCAATACTCTGACGCACAGCCATCGGGTCGCCTGTCACGCTGTGCCCGTTGACGATTCCCTCGCCTCGCGTCGCCTTGAGCAACGTGGCGAGAAACCGAATGCTCGTACTCTTGCCGGCCCCATTGGGCCCAATGAAGCCAAACATTTCGCCGGCGTCGATTTTCAAGTTCAATCGTTCGACAGCCGTGAACTCGCCGTAGTCTTTACCAAAATCAATCAGTTCAATCATTCGGACTCCGATTCATCCTTCGTTGGATCTTGGCTACCTTCAATTTCTGCCTTCGGGTTGTCCTCTGCAAAATCGGCGATCGTATTGACGTCCGGACGTGGTTCGGGCAGCGGACCACGTTGCAAATGGATCAGGAACAGATTGCGACGAGCCTCCTGTGCGGAGGTCGGTCGAATCACCATGCCGGGCAAATCCTCTTCGCTCCAGCCGACCAAACGTACGTCGCCTGGACGCAGGCGAAGCCCAACACTCGCCAAATCGACAAGCTGCCCAAGCGCCAACTCGCCGAACCGCGACGAACGGCACCACGCCAACAACTCGCCGCGATCCCAATGGCCGTCGCCGACATTGCGGCCGCTTACTCTCTGATCGAAGTTGCCGAAGACGGTGGCGATCTCCGACACGGCCGTGACCTCCTGCAGGGACAGTCTTTTGTCATCGTCTTTGTCGTACTGTCGCAAAAACCGGTCGGCTTGGCGGTCAAAGCTGAAGGTGGCGGACGCTTCATCCCACTGCTTCATCCGAGCCAATCCGTTCGCGGCCGTCTCGAAACGAACGGAAACATCCATGCCCGCCGGCAAATCATCGATCCATGACGTTTGAACTTCCCCACCAAGCGTGCGTCGCAACACGCCGACGTGTTTCAGCGCCATGGGCGTTCCATTGTTGAGGCGGAAGCCTGCTGCATCGTCACCGGTCAAACGGAATGTGCCGCCCAGGTCTGCCATCTGTTCGCAATGTACCGTTTGTGTGCTGTTCGAGGCGACTTGAAAGCCGCTCAGCCGCAGTTCTTTATCACGGCGGAGGCTGACCGTGTAAGTTGGATCGTGTGGTCCCAACACGAAGTCCGGGTTCGCCGAGAAGGGTTGTGCGAGCGAACTCGCATCGTCGAACACCAGATCGTACGACGAGGAAAGTGAAGTGTATAACGCCGTGTAACGTGTGACGTGTGCCCGTGAGTAGTCGCCCTGCCCTTCGACAACACCGATCTCCGTGACGCTGCGGGCGAAGCCGATATCGAGTTGGGCCAGTCGCACAACAGCAACGGCTCCGATGATCGCCATGATCGGTGCCGCCACCCACGCCCATTCCACACGCCCCATGAGCCGGAAGAAAGCCCAATTAACCGGTGCCAGGACGATCAAGTAGACGGCCAGCACCTTCAAGACAAAATCGCCTTTCGGAATCGAGATGCCCGCCGCGACTTTCAGCGCTTCGCGCGATGCGTCCGAAGCACCACTCTGGTCGTTCCAGGCGGCCATTCCCGATTTGGGGCGGAACGGATAACCCAGAAAGTGTGTGTCGTCGCCGACTGGGTCGAGATCTTGTTGCGTTGGAAGGCTTTTGACATCTTGCAGCATCTCGACTCGACGGGCTTCGTCCTCTTCTTCGACTTCCTCGCCAGGTTCGATGTAATCGCGCGGCCGGACCAACGACGCGAAGTGTCCAACGTCGCGCGTGAAGTAGCGCAGCGTCGTTACGAGTCGCGCGTCCGTGACCAAGGATTCGTGGTAATCCGCCCAGCGAGCGTCGGGCAGCAGGCTCTCGAAACGAAAGACGCGTCGCGGGCGTCGCAGCAGGCAGGCGTTGAAGAAACTGTCGTAGCTCGTCCAATTCACAATCGTGCGATCCGACAGCGAGAAGGCAGTCACGACGATCCGACCTCCGCCAATTTGTCGCTCGAATACCAAGCCCCCGGTGTTCGGAACGGGCTCGGCGAGCGGATGCTTCTCGAGCTGAATGCCGATCAGCGGCTTGCCGGGCAAGACATCCAGTGTCCGCAGTCCTCCCGACTTTTTGTTTGGCAAAGCCCAATGCTCGTTGATCTCGTCGACCGCGGCCTGATCGATTTCAACGGTCTTGGACGCGTACGCAGGCAGATACTCATCCAAGAACGTTCCCTTGAGTTTCTCCAACGTGTTGGGGCCGCTGATGACCAGTTGTCCGCCCCAATACAACCAATCGAGCATCGCTTGGCATTGATCCGGCGTCAGCATGTTCGGATCGGCGTCGTCCCACAGAATATAAGCCGTGCTCGTCCAGGTCAGCGGGTTGGTGGGAAGCGGCGCGATCCTTTTGAGTTGCGGGAGCAGGACGCGATAATATAGATAGGCATCGGTCGTGTAGTCGTCCGCCGTGGGAGACGAGACGCTCGGCAATCGCTTGAGATAACCATAGCGATCCGGATCGGCAGCCAGGACCATGAAGAAGTATTGATACCCCTCCATGTTCAACACAGGCTGCCAATCTTTTTTCAGCAGATTGCCGCTGGGAGCGGCCCGTAGCTCGCGATGCAAACCGACCGTCTTACCGCCTTCTGTCCGCGGAATGAAGTAGGGTGTTTCGAAGCGTTTCGCTTGTCCTTTGGGAAGGGGAGCCGGTCGTGACGACGACAACATAAACGGCGTATCATCGACGAAGATCGGCTTTTCATTTCGGTCGGTTGCCGTGGTGTGCAACTCGGCGTGAACATTGCGATTATTCGCTTTCAAGTCATGCGCAACCGTGACCCAATGTCCGGGCTTCACGAACGGAGCGGCGAGCGTGTCGTCGGCGGGAACGGTGTGAGCGAGTTGAAACTCGAAATCCTCTTCCGGCTTCTTTTTCTTGTTCTCTTCGTCTTCCAGCTTCTTGTCCCGCTCCACCAACGGATCGTTGCTGCAACCCCGGCAACCAGTCAGCACGACAAGACTGCCCAGCGTCAAGCACAACCAGAGCATGGTCTTTGACATAGACATTCCGCGTTCCACTGGTTGCTGAAGAAAAAGACGGCATCGAGCCCCACGATCCGGGAGCGATCTGTTGCCGCTCGGATCGAGGCCCGAACGCCCGCCCAAGCAACAAGATCAGTGTACGATGCTCGATCGCGCGAGGGAAGTATGGAGCGACCCGCAAAGAGTTTGCTCGTAGAACGGAGTTGCACTCCGTCGAGTTCCACTTGGCCACTGAGCCGTGAATGACCTTTCTGTTTGTCGGCTCACAGCGTCGCCTCCAGCTGCCTTCAGACGGTCACTCACGTTTCCGCGACCAACCTCCAGTCGGTGCCCGCTCTTGGCTAGTACTTCCATCACCGTTTGTCATAGAATGACTCCCGGTAAGGCGAGCGGCAGAAATAGAACCAGTACGACGGCTCTCCGAAGCCGTCGAATCAGGGCTCGACGGGCTCGGAG
>JAQBZB010000329.1 GCA_027622275.1 Planctomycetota bacterium
TGGCCGTTCGCTCCGCGAACGTGCGAAAACTGAGGCCGCTCGTTCGCGGAGCGAACGGCCACGTAGAGGAATAAGACTCTGAAATGACCCCCGGCATGATCGACATCTTGACGCTGGTTGCCTTCGGTGCGATCGCCTTCGTTCTGTTTTTGGTCGGATCGCTGTTTCTGGGGCGTGGACGCAATCAGCCGGATGGCTGGCAAGCCAAGCCGTTGGCGTTTGGGCGGTTGACCCATCTGTTGGCTGCGATTCTGCCAATTCACTTTGAAAACGATGACTCGTTGAAGCGAGAATTACGTCGCGCCGGCTACTATCATCGCTATGCGCGGGACGAGTTCATCGCGATCCGGAACGTGCTTGTGATTGGATGGATTCTGCTGGTTGCCACGGCGCTGGTCGTGTCCGTCAACCCACAACGCGATTTCACGATACCAATCGTCGTCGTTGGAGCAGTGATCACGATACTGCTGTTCGCCGTTCCTCGGTTGATTCTGCAATCGCAGGCCAGCGACCGGCTGAAGCAGATCCAGCATTCGCTGCCCGATGCGCTCGACATGTTGAACATGACGATGGCCAGCGGCATGCCGCTGCAACAGTCCCTTGGGCACGTCCGTGCCGAGATCGGCAAGACGCATCCAGCGTTGGCGTGCGAGCTAACGCTTGTCGAGCGACACATGGCGGCCGACTCGATGGATTCAGCGCTGCGCCGTTTTTCCGATCGGATCGATTTGCCCGACGTGCAATCGCTGGCGGCATTAATCAGCCAAACGGAACGCTTGGGCAGCAACGTCGCCATCGCGCTGCGGGACTACTCGGACAGCGTGCGGCGAAGCCGGCTTCAGCATGCCGAAGAGCGCGGCAACCGCAACTCGGTCGCGATGATCCTGCCCATCGTGTTCTGCCTGGCACCACCGATCTACATTTTGTTGCTCGGTCCCGCGTTGATGGAATTGCGAGGATTCGTGATGCGAGAGAATCGCGAAGATGGCCTGCTGCGACCCGATATTACCGCGATCGATCTACTGCAGCCGAGCGTCCGAGAACCAGAGTAGCAGCTCGTGGCTTTTCGCTCTGCGAAAAAGCGTTCTTCGGCTAACCCATTCTTCAAGTACCCGCGCTCGTTCGCGGAGCGAACGGCCACCTTAAGAAATGACTGATCAACCAACACCCTGGACGCTCCGTGGTCAACTTGGTTGGGGTCTTATCGCACTCGTTCTCTGTTTTCTGTTTGCCAAGCCACTACTCGACCGATTCCGGCCGGATCGCGACGAGGTCATCGATTTTTACCAAGAATGGTCTTCCGCTCGAAACCTCTTGACGGGCCGGCCAATCTACTTGCCCATCGAAAAGACGTTCGAACCCTACCTGGGACTACAAGCACAGGATGAGTTGAACTGGGATATTAACGTCCATCCACCGACGGCGGTGTTGCTCGCCATCCCTCTCGCCTGGATGAATTACTACGACGCGACGGTCGTGTGGAACGTGCTATCGCTCGCCGCGTTGTTTGCGAGCTTATGGCTCCTCGCCCGGCAACTGAATGTCCCTTTATCACCTTGGTCCGCGTTGCCCCTCGTCTCTGTGTTGTTGTTGGCCAATCCTGTTTGGCAGCAAGTCACCCAAGGCCAACTGAACTGTGTCCTGACATTGCTGATTATCGGCATTTGGGTGGCAGCTCGGCAGGACCGCCACATCACGGCCGGGATCTGGTTAGGGCTGGCAACAGCGATCAAGTTGTTCCCAGGCTTTTTGATCGTCTATTTCGTCTTGCAGCGGCAGTGGCGCGCCGTTGCCGCCACCGCGATTGCGTTCGCTGCAATCACCGTCGCCACGGCAACGATCCTCGGCGTCGACGCTTACAAGACCTACATCGCCGATGTTGTGCCTCAAGCGGTCGAGTGGAAATCGACGTGGAACAATGCATCGTGGCCTGGGTTGTGTGCCAAGCTGTTCAATCCTGCCAACGGACACACTTCGGCCGTACCGTTGGTGCAAAGCCAGTTGCTCGAAGTTCTCGCCACAGGGCTGGGCTGGCTTGTGATCCTCGGTGGGCTTGCGGTCGTCACGTGGCATGCACGATCCGAGACCGCACGGGATCATGCGTTCGCCCTTACTGTGACGGCCATGCTGCTGCTGTCGCCGGTGACATGGGAACACTACTTTCTGATGTTACTCCTGCCTTTGGCAATGCTCTGGAAAGATGATCGCCGGACGTTCATCGCACGCTGCGTCTTCGTGATCGCGTTCGTCGTCCTCTGTTTGCCGATCTACGCGATGTGCAACACGTTCATTGAGGGGGGCTTTGGCGAAGGTACGGCGACCGTGGCCCAAACTCTCACGTTGTTGTCGATGCAATGCTACGCGATGCTGATCTTGTTCGGCCAGGGAGTTCTGCGAGCCTGGTCGCTTGGCGAATCACGGCGTCCGAGAATCGCGCACGCCCAGACGGTGACAGCATGACCGAGAGCGTTCCGCCTTCCGTTCAAGATCCATCGGATAAGTCACGTACCGCGCTGAAGTGGCTGTTGCTGGGGATCGGCTTCGTCCTCTTCGCGACGATGCCACGTTGGATCTACATTGGGGATCCGGTCCAAATGCGCGCCGGGACGATCGAGCTGATCACGCACGGCACTTTCGAGATACCCGCCGAACGGGCCGAGAGTTCGGGCGAACGCGGTCACTACTTCTGCCAACATCCTGTCAACGGACGCTGGTACTCGAAATATGGCATGGCCAACTCCTTGCTGTATGTGCCGCCGCTCGCCATCGAGTACTTGCAGACCGGCCGCTTGCCGCACTTCGAAGAACTGTCGCACGCAGAGATGGCGAATCGTTGCTTCGTTTTGAATCTGTATAACATCGCGCTCGCGCTCGTGCTGGCTGCCTACCTCTATCATCTTGCATTGCTCTACGTGCCGCGAGTTGGGTCGGCGATCGTGTTCGTACTGCTCAATTTCTTCGCCACGTTCCTGTGGTATTACCTGCGAGCTCAAACGGTCGAGATCTTCCAAGTGTTGTTCTTTTCAGCAGCGTTTTATCACCTAGTTCGCACACATCGTCTGTTACGTGGCCGTTCGCTCCGCGAACGAGCGATTCTGACGGGAACGCATTTTCGCGGAGCGAAAAGCCACGTGAGCCGCGAACAGTTGCGGCAAGGCTTCTGGGCTCTGACTTGGCTCAGTTTGCTTTGTTTAGAGAAGCAAGTTTATGTGTTGCTCCTGCCTGTCACGGTATCTTTCCTACTGGTATCCATGCTGGGGAACGCCACGCCTGCATCCGAACTTCTTTCCCGCGTGCCACGAGGGATGTTGCGTGAGTGGAAGACGACCGCAGCGATTTGCTTGCCCGCAGGCCTCACTCTGGCGCTGGCACTGGGCCACAACTGGTACTGCTTCGGTTCGCCGTTCTCGACGGGTTACCATCAATATGAACGTGAAAAACCGATACTCAGCTGGCATCTGGAGGCGGGTTTATATGGCTTTCTGATGGACCCGCAGAAGAGTGTCTTTCTCTACTTCCCACTGATCGTCGCGGCGATGGTGCGTTTCAGGTCATTTCTGAAGAAGCATGCATTCGAATGGTCGTTTGTCCTGATTGCAGTGGCCATTTATTATCCTTTGAACTCGGCATTCAGTGTCTGGCGCGGCGGCTGGTGCTATGGACCGCGATACCTGTTATTCGTGATGCCGGCTTTGAGCCTGCCGTTGTTGGAGCTGCTCGACCGCCGTGCTCTGACTCTCGGTTGGAGCCGCATCTCTTCGATTGTCGTTGCTTCTCTGGTGATTTGGTCGTTGGTGACGCAGCCCTTGATCCAGGGATTGGAGTTCTTTGCCTTCTATCGGGCCCATGATCCGTTCATGATCGGGATTCACGAGCCTCGCATCGACGAGTACTTTCGTCAGCCATTCTGGATCGTCAACCGCGACCTTGTTCGGTACCGAACTGGCCGTGCAGCCTTCCGGCCCTTGGAACTGGCTCGAGAGCGTTATCCCGAAGCAGCCGTCGCCCGGATCGAACGCGACTTGCGTTCGTTTCCGCTTGGCAATATCTATTGGCTCGTGCCTCGCCTGACAGAGTCGACGCCGGGACAAAGCGCATCAGCACCACAACATTGAGCGTAGCAGGCCGTGTTGTCCGGGACGCGGAGCAGACGGAAGCGAGTCGGGACCGACTCCCAACCTTACCGCGGTAAGGACCCCGTACATAATGCAGACTAGTATAATGCCCAAACGACGTTCAATTGCAATCTAAGATTGCAAGCATTTGGGGAACGTCTATGCGGCGCAAAACCGTCTCGTTGGCTACGAAGATCTCCATGACGCTCATGGGCTTGCTGGCGCTGGCGGGAGTCAGCAGTGCCGTCGCGATTTCATCGGCGTATCGCTTTCAGTCGTTCCAGGAAACTCTGGTTGTCGAGAACTTGGCGAGCGTCACTGGTTTTGGTGGGTTGAAGTGCGAACGCGGTCGGATCATTGCCTTTCGTACGAATCAAAGCCCGCGGCGGTGGATGTGTTCTTCCAGGACGATGCGATACTCGGCGATCTCGATGTCACGTTCGCAACAGACCAGCATCAACGCGCCGTCGGAGCGGAAGTTGCTGTCCCATTCGATCAACCGCTCGTCGCTCCAACCCGGATCGTACTCACGCAAGCGATCGTCTGAGAAACGCGAGAAGTAAGCTCGCAAGCTGATGTCGGTCTCGTCTGGCGCGCTCCCGTCGAGTGGTCTTTCCAGATCGGTATCGTGCATAGATGGTCTCCTGAATTCAGTAGTCACAGATGCGTCGGAATTCGCGCGACGCACCGTCCGCTGATGCCGATTGCCACTCCATGTCGCTCCTCGTGACGCAAGTCGCACAAAGTAGACCGCACACTCCGTGTGCGGAGATTCGGCACACGGAGTGTGCCGTCTACATTGAGCCCGGCACGACGGCCTTGGAAGGCCATCGTACGAAGAGAACACGCCCTCACGCATCAGCCCGCACCCAACCTTGAGCCGCGTTGTCGCGTTGCCCGCCGCGTTCGAGATACGCCGTCTTGAGATTGCTCAGTGCGTCGTTTGGCAGGGCCTTGATTTGTTCCTGCACGTCGAAGCCGTAGATCTTGGCGGCGTTCAAGCCAAAGATGTTGGCCTTGTCTTGCTTGGTCAGCTTCGCGTAGCCGAATTGCTCGCACAGCTTGTCGCTGATCTGAAATCGCTTCATGGCGTCGATCACCCATTGCGGCGAACCCCACCACAGGCAATCGGTCCCCCAGATCACATGGTCCGAGCCGTAGTGCTTTACATTTTTGCCGATCAAGTGTTGGCACATCTCGGGGTGTGCGATCGACAGCAGGCCGAACGAAGAACCAATCTCCGGATAGACGTTGTTCATGTCCGGATTACGCTGCTTGATCTTCATCAACTCGGCATGCCACTCAAAATCACCGGTCGTCGGGTCGTAGAACCCGTCGGCTTCGAACTGCGGTTCGCCGGGTCCGTGTTTTAATGCTGAGTGATAAGCGATGAAGGTAAGATCGGGATGGTCCTTCGCCGCCTGTTCGAGATCGCCGGGATGCGCGAAGTGGCCCAGCGTGCGGGACTGCGACGCGAACCCTTTGTGAACGCTGAATACCTTCAAGCCCAACTCCTTGGACTTCTCGTAGAACGGATAGGCCATCTTCTCGTCGTCCATGCGGAAGCCGTCGCCGGACCGGCCGGGATCGGTATGGCAGTACCATTTCCAGCTATCGATCCCGTACGTCTTGACCTCCCGCTCCATCTGCTCGAACAAGGCGGGAAAGTCCGGCGCGTTGGTTGTGCGATTCCAGTAGTGGTTCGGCGCGCAGTTGCCTTGGCAGACAGCCCGCGTGCCGCCGGCCAGTTCATTCAATTCCTTCTTGCGTTGCGACATCAGCCAACTGGGCAGAATGCCGCCGCGGCGATCGCGGCCTTCCAGCGTCTTGCCGAGCAGATTCTTGTTGGTCTCGGCCCCCGGCACACCGGAAATCACGGCGATGCTGGTTTCGCTGTCGAAGAAGATTTCTTTCACATAATTCGTAAAGCTGTACGCTTCGGCATTCTCCTTCAAATCGAAGCCCATGTTGCGGACGAACTCGGCCTTGCGAAAGCCGATCGCCACGCCATCGGTGAAGTGAGTCTGCACGTCGACGATGAAATACTCACCCTTGGGGAATTTTTCTGTTGTCGCGTCGGCATCGAGCGTCTCGGCGGCATCGACATCCCAGTTCGGACCGTAGATCATGTTCGATGCCAGGAACGCAGTCGCCATGCCCATCGACGTCCGCATGAAGTCGCGGCGCGGCAGGCCCAGCTTCTTCGACTTCTCGTCGGCCAACTCGCCGATCAATTGCTCCCACTGCCGCTGTTGGCTGCTCTGCGGGCGCGGTATGAACTCTTCATTCGATACCGCCTGTGTTGGAACGGGCGAGTCAACGCCGTGCCGCTGGTCTCGTTGCCATTTAGGAATCCACATGGTTGACCTCGCGTGCGGTTGGACTGGTGTAGAAAGTCCCTGCTAGCTGGCTGTACCGCTCCGCCACTAGCGAATCGCCGGGTAGTTCTTCCTTTATACACGACTTGGAACAGTTTGTTGCTCGTGTCACTTCGCGGGTATTGGTACAGTTTGGCGACCCCTGCGATTCTTTGTAACCCGACGCGTCAACGGCCCACAACGTTCCACCGGAATCTGTTGGCAACCGCTAACTTGAAGAGATAATCGGCGACGTTCAGAAACCGGATAGGCTGACCCAGTTCAGCTTCCCTTCCAGATCGGCTGATCGAATAGCCTGGTCACTCCGATAATTGTTCGGCGGCGGAGGCAGAGGGCGTCTGGTTCTGATATGCTAACGGCATGGACACTCTACTCTCTCGCATTACAATCGACCCGACGGTGTGCCACGGCAAGCCGTGTGTTCGCGGGCTGCGCTATCCAGTCGAGACACTGCTGGAGTTGCTCAGCTCGGGGATGACGATCGACGAGATTCTCGCCGACTACGAGGATCTCGAGCGTGACGACCTACTGGCCGTCCTAGCGTTCGCCGCCCGGCTGGCCCGGACCCGCCGCCTCCAGCCGGTTGGGCCATGAACTTCCTGGTGGATGCCCAGTTGTCGCGGCGGATGAAGGCGTGGCTGGCCGCCGCCGGGTGCGACGCCATCCACACGCTGGACCTGCCCGACGCGAACCGGACGACCGACGAGCAGGTCCACGACGTGGCCGACCGGGAGCAGCGGGTGGTCGTCACGAAGGACGCCGACTTCGTGGACTCGCACCTCCTCCGAGGACGCCCGGCGAAGTTGCTACTGATCTCGACCGGGAACATCAGCAACCGGGATCTGGAGTCGCTGCTGGTGCCGCTGATCCCGGACATCGTACGCGAGTTTCAGGTACACTCGTTCCTCGAACTCGGGCAGGTCGGCATCGTAGTTCGCTGGTAGGTTCAGTGGCGGCAGGGTGGCACTGGGGGGCGTTGGTAAGTGTGCCACTGGCTCTGCCAGTGCCTTGCTTGTCAAAGAAGTGCGTGGTGGTCGCTTATCGTCATGAGCATTCCTGCAATTCAAAAGCACTGGCAGAGCCAGTGGCACACCGATCGCCTGCATTTGTCAGTGCCACCCCGCCGTCTGCACGTCGACGATGAAATACTCGCCCTTCGGGAATTTTTCTGTTGTCGCGTCGGCATCGAGCGTCTCGGCGGCGTCGACGTCCCAGTTCGGGCCGTAGACCATGTTCGATGCCAGGAACGCGGTGGCCATGCCCATCGACGTTCGCATGAAGTCGCGGCGCGGCATGCCCAGCTTCTTTGACTTCTCGTCGGCCAACTCGCCGATCAACTGTTCCCACTGCCGCTGCTGCTGGCTTTGCGGGCGCGGGATGAACTCTTCATTCGACACAGCCTGTGTCGGCATCGGCGAATCAACGCCATGCTGCTGATCGCGCTGCCATTTAGGAATCCACATGTTCGGCCTCGCTTGCTAGGCTGTTTCGTCGTAGTGGTGGCTTCCAGCCGCCACCAATACAGCGGCGGCTGGACTCTACTGCTACTTTAATGTCACGGAGCCGGTGCATCGACGTGCGAGTACCAGCCGATCATCATCTCTTCCCAGGTCTGGTCGCCCCAGCGGACTGACTTCGTCGGATCGGGATTGGCCGGATTGTCGGCCGAGTTGTCGAAGTGGGCGACGCATTCGATCGTCGTGCCTTTGGGAATCAGCAACGGCTCGGCGAAGCGGTAGCGATGCTGCCAGTTGAAATCGTAGTTGGGAACGCTTAGCAGAATCTCCGTCCGGCCGTCGGGATAATGGGCCGTATAGCGGAAGTCTTTTCCCCGCACATGCATGTGCGGCATCAGCGACAACAGCTCGACATCTTGCGAGAACTTCTTGCTGGAAACAACGCGATGACTCTCGGCATCGGGCGGAATGTTGAACGCGAAGTTGAAAATGCCTCCACCCTTCGAGGCACGCTGAGGCGGCTCTTTGCAGAGCACCAGACCGACTTCGCAGCGGTCCTTTTCTTCCTTGCCGGTCGGTGTGTAGTGGACTTGCCACACGATGTCAGCGCCTGCGGGGATTTTGAAACCAACGCCGGCGGGCCAGACCATTGGCTCTTCGCCGGGCGCGAAACCGCCGACCGCGGGCAAGCCCTGGATTTTCGTTGTGCCCTTCTCGCGGACAAAGGCGATGATGTGATGCACGACTTTGCGATTGCCGGGCCGTGCTTCCGATGCTTGGACCCAGACGTCTTCCTTGAAATTCGTCGGCGTGACGAAGTATTGATACTCGACCGCCCCCGTCGCTTTGACGGTATACTCCTCCGGCATCGCGAGGACGATGTCAGGCTCATCAATCGTCCAGCCCTCGGCGAATTTGCGTGGTTCTGGAAGGTCTTTCATGTCGCCTTGCGGGGCACCGTTGTCGATCCAGCTGACGAGCGTATCAATCTCGTCGTTGGTCATTCGCAAGTCGTTGTTGAACTTGCCATAACGCGGATCGGCATCCCACGGCGGCATGCGGCGTTGGGTGACCGTTTCGCGAATCATCTCGGACCAGTTCTTCGCGTCGTCGTAGCTCAGCAACGAGAACGGTGCCGCCGTTTCGGGATGATGACATTCGGCGCACCGCTCGTTGAGGATTCGCGACACGTGCTTTGTAAAGGTGATCTCGCCTTCGTCCTTCAGACGCTCGCGGCGCGTGATCAAGCAGCCTTCGGGTTCGACTTCGGCGACGGTGACGGACTTTCCCGCCAGCATCTCTTTGAGCGCGTCTTCGAGGCCTTCCTCGCGTGCTTCGTCGCGCTTGAAAGTGTAACCGAAGCGATCATCGATGCGCCCTCGGTAACGGACGTGGCGGCGGCGATCGAGTACGAACACTTCCGGCGTGCGTCGAGCACCGAACAAATCGGCGGCGACTTGATCCTCGTCAATGAGAACTGGGAAGCTGACTTTGAACTCCGCGACATGCTGTGCAACTGATTCAGCGGAGTCGGACGGATTCGAGTTGATGCCGATGACTTGAACGCTTTGGTCCTGGTACCGCTTCTGCAAATCTCCCAACACCGGAACGTAGGCGTTGCCGATGGGACATTGTGTACCGAGGAAGACCACGACCAGCACCTTCGCCTCGTTGAAGTCCGACAGAGCGATTTGCTTGCCGGTTGCATCAGGCAGCACGACGTCTGGCACTCGGCGACCGATGACCGACTCCTGCTTCTCGCGATCGGCAGCATCCGCTACCACAAAACTCTCGCACCAACTGGAACCTGCGAGAACAACCAGCATGAGATATTTCATGCTTGGGTAATCCTTGGAAAGCGTGGATCTGAATCATTCTTTCGGCAACTCGACTCCACATTCTATTAGAAACGCAGCTTCCAGTCAGTCTCTCTTGCCCCCCTCACCCCGTTCGGTGAATGAGATTCGCTGTCCGCGTCGCTCACGCCGCGACAGCGTCGCCTTGCAGAAACTG
>JAQBZB010000330.1 GCA_027622275.1 Planctomycetota bacterium
GCGATAGCCTGCGGTTCTCGCGAACTTCGAGAGAACCGCACGCTATCGCGTGGCGGCTGATTTGCGCGGTATTTTGGGCAAGATAGCCGTAACTCTTTTTACGAACGTATGTTTTGAAGAATGCTGACCGGTTCATGAATAATCCGGGCTAGCGAGTTCGTTTAACCGCAAGCCGTGTGCGATCCGTGCCAGGAGCGCACGCCTCCGATGCTTGCGGTTAAACGGCTGATCAACCCGCGAGCTTTCGCGCAAGCTCGCGATCGCGCCACCACAGCCACAGGAACAGCGGTATCAACGCTAACGCCGCCGCTTGATAGCCGGTGATGCCGAACCAGACTCGATGCTCAGGGCGAATGAACTCGGTGAGGAACCGGTAGACGAGATAGGACAGCAGATACAGCTTGATGAGTTGGCCGCGGAAGATGGCCCGCCGGCCCAGCCAGATCAGTGCGAGTCCGGCAACGAAGTGAAAGGTTGCTTCGTACAGTTGCGTGGGGTGGCGAGCTAACATCGGTGCGTCGATCGCCGTGGGAAAGACGACACCCCACGGTAACGATGTCGGTGTTCCATAACAGCAGCCAGCTTGAAAACAGGCCAGTCGGCCGATCGCCGCTGCGAATGCAACTGGCGCGGCGAACGTATCGCCTGTCTTGACTCGGATCTCCATCATCCATTTGGCCAGTTCAACACCGAAGTAACCGCCGACGATCCCGAACATAATCGTCTTGCCATCGGAGAACCAAGCCGCCCCGCTGACGAAGCCATCCCAATCGGCAAGCACGAACGGGAGCTTCGCTCCGATCATCGCTCCGCAAAACGCTCCGACTCCCAGCCCGAACTTCTGCGTCGCCGTGAGCGGCAACTTCTTCTGTGTGCGCCGCAGCAGCAGGCTGCAAGTGGCAATGGCGGCGAGCATTAACAGCGTGTAGCCAATGTTAACGCGATGCATCCGTGAACTTCTCTTTGCCTAGCGGACGTACATGAATTCGTTGGAACTCAGCAACACTTGCGCGTACTGCGTCCAGCGGGACAAGTCATCGTTCGAGGTGCCAGTGTCCGGTTGCCGCAAATAATCCAGGGCCAGTTGCCGTTCATCGCCGGTTGGTTCACGGCCGTACAGCCGCAGGTAAGCCGAACGAATCCGGCTTTCATCGCTCTCCGATTCGCTCTGCAAACTTTTCGCCAACACCTTGGCACGGTCGACCATAAAGGTGCTGTTCATCGCAAAGAGAAACTGTTGGGGAACGATGCTGTTGGGACGATTTGCGACGGTGGCTCGCATCAATGGAAAGTCGAACAGCCGCAAGAACTCGTCCGAGGCGAACTGGTCTCCATTGCGGCTGACCTTGGCATACAGCGTGCGGCGCGAACTGGCCTGAATGTTCTCGATCGAGGGACCGCCGGGCGTCTGGTCGAGTTCACCGGTAATGAACAGGAGCGAGTCTCGCCACGTCTCGACATCCATCCGGCGAGGGTTCATGCGCCAGATCATTCGGTTGTCACCGTCCGCTGCGAAGCTGACTTCGCTGTAGTCGCTGCTCATTTGATAAGTAGCCGACGTCATGATCCGGCGATGCAACTGCTTGATCGACCAGTCCGATTCGACAAACGTCGCGGCCAGCCAATCGAGCAGCAGGGGATGCGTCGGCTTCTCGCCCAGCGTTCCGAAGTTGCTCGGCGAGCGGACCAGCGCGTTGCCGAAGTGATGCTGCCAGACGCGGTTCACCAGCACGCGCGCGGTCAGCGGGTTGTCGTCGCTCGCGATCGCTTCGGCCAACTCGACGCGGCCACTGCCTTGCGAGAAGTGCTGCGGAGCGTCGCCAGCCAGGATTCGCAAAAACCGCCGCGGCGCAACGTCACCGGGCTTGCGAAGATTACCGCGCAGGGCGATGGGCATGTCCTGGCTGCCCGTATCGGCCAGGGCATGGACGAACTCGTATTTGGGCGGTGCTGTCTTCTTTAGCTCATCGAGCTTGGTTCGCATTTCAGCCAGCCGCTTGGCTTCGTCGTCGGTGGCCTCGCGATTCTGTTGCTTCACGGCGTTCTGCAGATCGCCAATGCCTTTCGTGAGTTCGTTGATCGACTGCTGGTGGTCGTCGTAGGCTTTGACCACGTCGTCGGGAACGAGCGGCGTATCGCGAGATTGAGTGTTGTTAAAGATCCCGGCGAGCGAGTAGTAATCTTGTTGCGGAATCGGGTCGAACTTGTGATCGTGACAGCGGGCACACGCAGCGGTCAGGCCAAGAAAGCCCCGCGACATCGTATCCATCCGATCGTCGAGCGTTTCGCTCATTGCCTGCGCGACACTGTCGGGATCGCCACCGTCGGACCGATAGGTTGGCCCGAGTGAGAAAAAGCCGGTCGCGACAGCTTGCTCGCGCGGGCCGATCAGATCGCCGGCGATCTGCAACTTGATGAACTCGTTATACGGCATGTCGTCGTTGAAGGCGGCCACGACCCAGTCGCGATATCGCCACGCCTGCGTATTCACGTCGTTATCGAGGAAGCCTCCGTACCCATCGCTGAAGCGAGCCACGTCCAACCAATGGCGGCCCCAACGCTGGCCGTAGTGCGGCGATTCGAGCAGCTCGTTGACCAATTGTGTGGTCGCTCCCTGCCGGTCCATCTCGGCTGCCGCGACAAAATCCGCGACTTGCGCCGGGGTCGGCGGGATGCCGAGCAAGTCGAGGTAGATCCGGCGGGCAAGCAGTTGCGCCGGCGCGGGCGGATTCGGCACGAGCTGTTTCGACTCCAGTCTAGCGAGCACAAAAGCGTCGATCTCGTTGCGCGGCCATGTCATCTGCTGAACGATCGGTTGGCCGGGCTTCTTGACGGGGACAAACGACCAATGCTCGTTGCGAAAGTAATCCCAGTCGTATCCCGTCTCACGCGATACCGCGGCGGAAGGTTCGGCGTTGGGCCAAGGCGCACCCAGCTCGACCCATTTCGTCAGCAGTCCGATCTCGGCGTCCGGCAACTTGCCATCCGGGGGCATCTCGTACTCTTGGTAGCGAACGGCTTTGATCAGCAAGCTCTCCGCCGGCTTGCCGGGCACGACCGCGGGCCCCGATTCACCTCCTTTGACAATCGCGTCACGCCGATCGAGATAGAGTCCGGCTTGCAGCTTCTCGGCCTTCGCTGAGTGGCACGAGTAGCAATGCTCGGCGAGCAAAGGCCGGATCTTGGCCTCGAAGAATTCGACGTCCTCCGTCTGCGCATACGCGATGCCGGTCAGCAGCAGGCTAAATATCAGGAAGGTGGAGAGACGGGACATGTGCTGGGATGTCGCCGACGAGCCGCTGGAGCCAGTCGACGGATTCGGTGGGTGAGTTCGTCGTCGACTCTAGGATAACCCATCTGCCCTTCAATCGGCCAGGGAATTACCGGAACTCACGCTCGTCATCACCTAAAAGTGATTATCAACAACTTCCCGATTCGAGGTTCGGGAGGGCGAGGCTCCTGCCGAGCCATGCGGGGAAAGGCTCGGCGGGAGCCTCGCCCTCCCAATTCTCCCTTCCGGGAATTAGTTTGTCCGGAGTTTCTAAGCAACTCTTGACGAGGCCGATCGTCTCAGTCGAGACGCACCGCCTGTCCATCGGCCATCATGAGCAATCGCAAGAAGACTGCTTTGTCGATTGTGCTAGAGATGAAGTGAACACTGCCGTCGGCCAGAGAAACTTGAAAACCGCCAGGATGCGCCTTTCCCAGACCCGACAGTGGCTCAGCGGCGTCGTAACTGAAGTCATCCGGCTTAGTCCAGATTACCGAAGCCTCGTCATTCACTTCCAGCACCATGATCGTGTTGGCAGTGCCGTCGGTGATGTCACGAAGGGGAATTCCTCCCGCGCCGGCAAAGATCGATCCTTCGCCGACGGGAACCAGATAGCTCGCCAAGTTCGGCGGGGCCTGGGACGTCGGGTTTCGATAGATTGCGGGCATCGCTTCGATCAATTTGCTGTTATGGTCACTGTCCCAAGGCTCGTCGAGCCGGAACTGCTCGTATAGCTCGGCTTGATCGAAATACGGAAGCAGGTGAACGCGCCAACTGAGCAATGGCTGGCCGTTGTCATCCAAGCTGGCCCTTGGCGGAAATTTGCCATGAACACTGTGATAGTTGTGCATCGCAAGGGCAATCTGCTTCAGATTATTTGACGACGACATACGCCTCGCCGCCTCGCGTGCTGCTTGAACGGCCGGGAGCAGCAGAGCGACCAGAATCCCGATCGTCGCAACCTGCATGTTCGACTCGCTGTCGTGGGCGATCTTGACGACACGACCGCTTTGCGTGGGGCGAACCGCGTCGATCAATTTTTTCGTAATTCGTTGCGTGTACTGCGCGGCAGCGACTTGGATCGGGTCATCTCCTTGCACTTCGCCGGCAACTTGGGCCAACGCAAATTGCTCGCCGGTGTCGAGCAGGTTGTTCAACAGCTTGGCAAGTTCCGCCGCTTTCGATTCATCGGGCGACAAAAGCGTCAGTGAAGCTCCAGGCGAACTGACGACTCGAAGATCCAACTTCGCTGCATCGATGAGATCGGGAAGTTGTGTAACACCTTGCAGAGGCGGAGGAAGGTCGTCTGCTACTTGTGCAATCACAGCACCGAGCATGGGACGCACCGGTTCGATCAGTACGATGGCCAAGGCGTCCGAGTTGCCGTCCGCTTTTGACAACAACCGGCTCAATGGACCTGGAGTCGGCATTTTCTGATTTCTGACCATCTCTAGCAGTACCGGATGCGGTGCAATCAACAAGGTAGTATCGTCTGGCATGTAGAATCCGGGAGTCATCGGATTCTGGGACTGTAAGTACGGGCGATTGGCTATCTGTGATTGATCCAGTCGCCAGTTGACTGGCAAGCGAAGTTTTTCCAACTCGTACGGTTTAGAAAAGCGAACGACGATCCCGTAACCCGGTGGGCCTTCGCCCGGTGCTTCGGCGATCGCCAAGATTTCGACAATGTCGATAGGATCGATGCCGAGATTCTGTTTACCTGCGGCAGTGAGCACTTCGATCGGTAGCATCTCCATCGCGGGAGCCTCGAGAACGCGGCGAGGCCGAATAATGACCGCGGCTGCGGCTTTCTCGGTGACGTACGACAACGTGCCACCGTCCTTGCCCTCCGGTGGCTGTGCATAAGAAATTGCCGGAGACGTCGCCATGACAACAGTCAGTCCCCACGCCACGATCGAACGAAAGTGTTTGGTCATCGAGAGCCTCATAAAGAAAATGTGCCGAAGAACAAGCGTTTGCCATGCCACACCTAGATAGGAACACGCAGTGAAGATGTTATTGCACAGTGAAGCGGCGAAGTAAAGATTCCACCCGCGTCCGCGTTCGTAAAACTGGAACTGGCGAGAGCAAGCGGACTTCGTCGGTCGAGCGAGGCACCCGGATCGGAACGTGGAAGAGAGCGGCGTCTTACAAACCGCGCTTATATCGCTTCGGCCGGCGTTTGAGTGCCGAGGCGGGCGGTGGCGGAGCCTTTTCCTTTGCCTCCGCAGCTTCCTCGATGACCGGTGCGGAGCCCTTGAAGCCTTCGATTTCGTCTCGCTTCAGCAGCAAGTTGATGCGTTCCTCGATCCGAGTGAGCTGCGGCCCTTCATCCGAGCAAACAAAGCTGAACGCAACACCTTCGCGTCCCATTCGCCCGGTGCGCCCGACGCGGTGGACATAGTCGTCGCAAAACGCAGGCAGATCGAAATTGATAATGTGCGAGATCGAAGTGACGTCGATGCCGCGCCCGACAACATCGGTTGCGACAAGCGTCCGCAGTTTTCCGTCGCGAAACTCGCGCATCACACGGTCCCGCGCGCCTTGCGCCAAGTCGCCGTGAATACAATCAACATCCTTGTCGTGCTTCGAGAGTCGCCGTACGAGCCGGTCGACACCTCGCTTGGTCCGGCAAAAGATGATCGCCTGTCGAGGGTTTTCCCGCTCCAGCAGGCGGACGAGCAGATCAAACTTCCGATCATGATCGACCGTGAAATAGAACTGCGCGATCGTCTCGACGGCAATCTCGCCGGACGAGAAGTCAAGCGAAACCGGATCGCGCATGTAACGCTGTGCCAACCGCTGAATTGGCGGCGGCACGGTCGCACTCAGCAGCAATGTTTGCCGATCTTGCGGACACTTGCGGAGGATCCGTTCGATGTCCGGTCGAAACCCGATATCCAACATCCGATCCGCTTCGTCGAGAACGACGCACCAGACATCACCCAGCTTGAGGGTTCCCCGACCGATGTGATCGAGCACTCGCCCCGGCGTTCCCACGACGACCTGAGCCCCCTCCTTCAGCTTCTCGATCTGGCCGCGAATCGGCTTGCCTCCGTAGAGCGCCACGCAATTGATGCGTCTGGTCGCCGACAGCTTGACTACTTCGTCACGAACCTGGACTGCAAGTTCACGTGTTGGCACGAGAATCAGGGCCTGTGTGTCTGCTGCCTCGCGTTTTGGGAGGAGATCTTCGAGAATCGGGATGACGAACGACGCCGTTTTGCCGGTGCCAGTACGAGCCTGACCGATCACATCGGCACCATCGAGTGCCGCCGGGATCACACCCGCTTGGACCGGAGTGGGGGCCTCATAGTTCGCTTGCAGCAGTGCCTTAAGCATCTGCTTTGACAAGTCCATGTCTTCGAAACGTTTTGGCGGCTCGGCAGCCTTTTTGGGCATAATCGTTCGCGGCAGGTGGTGTCTGGCGGTGTCTGTTGTGTCGTAACCTTAGCTGTAGACGCGAGTTTCGTCAACGCCTCTGACGTTTTGCGGGGCTCGGAAGCGCATAAAATGGGCCGGCGCAACCACCTTGTGCGGTTGCGCCGGCACTATTATTCGTTGTCGGCAATCCGACAATGCAACGCTACTTCTTTTTGCCAGTCGCCTGCGTTGCGGCAGGCTTGGTGGCGATTGCCTTTGTCTTCGGCGAACGCTTTGCCGTCGACTTGGTTGCGGGCTTTGCAGCAGGCTTTGCCTTGGCTGCGGTACCCTTCTTCTTCGGCGATTGCTTCGCGGTCGACTTCGTTGCGGTCGACGTTGCCGCGGCCTTGATGGTCGCGGTACGCTTCTTGGGCGAACGAGTCGCCGTCGTCGGGGTGGTCGTCTTCTTCGTTGTCTGCTTCGTTGCCATCTTAGTGGCTCCTGATGTCGGGCGTCTAGTTCCGTGATTCGCCACTCCCTGGCACCCGACAAGGAGCAACTCCGTTACTCTCGTAAAGCGACTCGGCACTTTACGTCCATCCGTTAGTGCAAAGGTGAATCAACAGGACACAACGATTTGAGTTACTTGTCTTACCGTTGTCGGCCACCTGTTTTGATTCACCCAAGTTCGCGCATTGAACACATTTACCCGAAGTCCGTCAAGGTGAATTGCTGTCTTGCCTGTCATCGATGGCATGGCGGTGCTACCGACAGGCAACTGAACCAGGAGTGAAAGAAAATCTTTCGCCCACCCGATTGGTTGGATTGCAACCGGATCTCGATGCGGTACGATAATCGCTCGACGCGTCGATGTTGGTTACCAGACTCTTTGCCCCAAACTGGTAATCACGCCCCACGAGCCTCCGACCTTGCCCCGGTCGGAGGCTCCTTTTTTTGCGCGGTGACACTTGTCAAGGGCGACACTGGCCATCGGCACACGTTACAAACGATGGTGCCAAGCTGCTTGGCGGTAGCGTTGTTCGACAAGTTCCGATGTCAGCGATTTGGGCCACGCTTTCAAAACATCCTTTGCGTCCCACTGATCGGCCAAAGCCCTTCGCAGTGATGCAAGATCGAGTCCGAGGTTCGTGACAAATTCTTCGTGGCTCCGCCATTGGCGGTACTCAGGCTGTCGTGGCGGTGACTTCAGCCAACGGCCGATCTGATCCAACGAGAATCCGCACAACAGCGTTCCGTGATAGAGCAAGTGATCGCGCTTGCAACGAAGACTGTTGCCGGAAAACTTGCGATTGTTCAAAGTGAGATCGCTCGTGCCTTGGAACACTGCGGATGGCAGGAATTGTTTGACAGCGTCGAGCACCTTTCCAAGCACATACTTATGAGCGACATCGACCATCCGTAACGCCGGATTTTTTTGGTAGCCCAGGACCACCGAATACATCAAGCACCCTGGGCCGATCACGACCGAAGTTCCACCGCTGCATCGTCGCAGCACGGGAATGGATGCCGTTGTGCATGCGGCGAGATTAACTTCATCGTCGATCCGAGAAGATCGGCCAAGGATCACCGCTGTTTGCCGGGACTCCCACAACCGCAACACGTCGTCACCGCATGGCCCGGCTTCGGCCTGCTCGAGCAGCGCTTCGTCGAGCGCCAGGTTCTCTGCGGGTGTATCGAGCGTCAGATCGAGAAGTTTCATGCCGTCGGCGATCTCTCGTTGTAAAACAAGTCGTCGTATTGTAAGGTTCGGTCGCGGATATGCGAGTCGTTGAATGAGGGGAAGCGGACGATGATCAATCGTGGACGGTTGCTGGCAAGGTTCCTGCGTTACGTGCAAGTCGACACAACGGCGGTCGAAGGGGCCGCGTGCTACCCCAGTAGTCCTGGGCAGTTGACGCTCGGAGCGATGCTCGTCGAAGAACTTCGAGCGATGGGGCTCACGGACGTATCACACAGTGAACACGGCATCGTGGTGGCGACGGTGCCGAGTCGCGGTGCCGCTACGGCACCTGTGATCGCGTTCAACGCCCACGTCGATACATCGCCCGAAACGACCGGAGCCCATGTAAAGCCGCAAGTCATCGAAGACTATCAAGGCGGTGACCTCGTGCTGCCAGGCGATCGAAGCAAGATCATTCGCGTGTCCGAGAACCCCGCGCTGGAGGCGTTGCAAGGCTGCACGTTGATCACGACGGATGGCACGACGCTCCTGGGTGGCGACGACAAGGCGGGCATCGCCGTGATCATGGAGATGGCCGAGTGTCTGCTCGAGAACGAAAGCGTTACTCACGGTCCCGTTCGTTTGTTGTTCACATGCGACGAGGAGATCGGTCGCGGGATCGATCACGTGAGCATCGACGAGCTGGGTGCGACGGTCTGCTACACGCTCGATGGAGGAGGAGCCGGCGACGTTGACTACGAAACATTTTCCGCGGACCTGGCGATTGTGACCGTCCGTGGTGTGAACATCCATCCGTCGATCGCCCAGGGTAAAATGATCAGCGCGATTCGTGCTGCCTCGGCGTTCGTCGATCAGCTGCCACGCCACACACTTTCTCCCGAAACGACGTCCGATCGGCAAGGCTTTATCCACCCCTATCAAATCGAAGGCGGTGTTGCGGAAGTGACGATGCGAATCATTCTTCGTGACTTCGAGACAGCCGCGTTGGACGAGTACGCGAAGCTGCTGCGCGAAGCCGCTGCCGGCGTTGAGTCGGACTTTCCCGGCGCAACGGTTTCGGTCGAGACGCGACGCCAATATCGGAACATGCGAGACGGTCTGATCCATGAACCGCGAGCCCTCGAATACGCCCAACGTGCCCACGCACGGCTCGGCCGTGAAGCCAAACTGGCCATCATCCGAGGTGGCACCGATGGCTCACAACTGACCGAACGCGGTCTTCCCGCGCCCAATCTCTCCACGGGCCAACACAACCCACACTCGCCGCTCGAATGGGCGTGTTTGGACGAGATGGTCCAAGCGGCCGAAGTCATTGTCGAGTTAGTGCAAGTGTGGGCCGAAGATGGTCAAGCCGCCTCGATTTCGGGTTGAGGAGTTGGTGACTTGCCGGCATCCGTTTGGTTCTCCAATTCCCCGCGGCTTCGATACATTCCAACCGGGAAGTAGAGGATGCGGAGCGGTGTCGCCCCGATCAGTTGCGAGGCGACGTGACGAGTGCTGAACGCGGTGGGTTCGTGAACGCGGACGGCGAGGCCAATACTGACGAGCCGCAGGATGAGGCTGGAGGCAAATAACACGTGGAAGCCGGTGGGCCTTGATCGGACCTTTGCGCA
>JAQBZB010000331.1 GCA_027622275.1 Planctomycetota bacterium
GGCTCCGAGATCGACCTCAGCCAATTCGACGATCCGCGCGAGCCGCTGATGGAGTGGCTGCTCACCGAGCCGAACCGCTACTTTGCCAAGTCGTTCGCGAATCGCATTTGGACCAATTACTTCCATGTCGGCATCATCGACCCGCCGGACGATTTGAATCTGGCAAATCCGCCGAGCAACAAGCCGCTGCTCGATTATCTGGCCGAAGGCTTCATCGCCAGTGGTTACGACATGAAGTGGCTGCACCGCACGATCGCCAACAGCCGCACGTATCAACTGAGTTGGCGTCCGAACGACACCAATCGCGCGGACACGCGCAACTTCAGCCACGCCGTGCTGCGCCGCTTGCCCGCCGAAGTGGCGATCGATGCGATCCATCACGCGACCGCCAGCGACGCCCTGTTGAAGACCGCCGCCACGAACGTCGCCACGCGCAAGATTGGGCAACACCCGGTCTCTTATCAAACGCGAGCGATTGATTTTTCGTTGCTGATTTTTGGCAAGCCGCTGCGGACAACCAACTGTGATTGCGAGCGGCAGGGCGAGCCGACATTGCTACAGTCGCTCTACGTCCGCAACGACCAAGAACTGTTAGACCTGTTGATCCGCAAAGACGGCTGGATCGCTCAGCTTAAAAAAGATGAGTTGTCTGTCGCGCGAGTCGATCAACTGGTGGCTGGAGCCTACTTGCGAACACTTTCGAGATTGCCCAGCGAAAGCGAACTGGCGGATTGTCGGCAACACGTTGTGGAATCGACCGATGTCTCGGAAGCGATACACGATTTGCTGTGGGCGTTGTTGAACACACAAGAGTTCATTACGAATCACTAATGTAGCCATCACGCTCCGCCGTGATGAGCCTTGTCAGTTAACGGTCACAAGCCAGCGAGATCTCATCGTCGTTGAAACTCAAACATTAGAAGGCTCATCTCGGCGGAGCGTGATGGCGACATTGGAACAACTCATGAATTCACGATACTGCGACGGCGTGACGCGACGCGATTTTCTGCGCGCGGGTACGATCGGCGGCTTGGGCTTGACCTTGCCGAGCTTCCTGCGTCTGGCTCAGGCCAACGAGGGTCGCAAAGGTTCGGCCGAGGCGGTTTTGTTCATCAATTTGGAAGGCGGGCCTGCGCATCTTGATACGCTCGATATGAAGCCGGAAGGTCCGAGCGAAACGCGTGGCGAGTTCAAGCCGATCCAAACGAAGATTCCGGGGCTGAACGTCTGCGAGCACATGCCCAAGTTCGCCGCCGCGGCCGACAAGTTCGCGCTCGTGCGAGGCATCAGCCACTCGGCAGGTTCGCATCCGCTGGGGCAATCGTACATCTCGACCGGCAATCGCCCGACGCCGGCGTTGATTTATCCGTCGCTCGGCGCTGTCGCAACCAAAGAGCTGCCTGGCCAGTCCGACATGCCTTCGTATATCGCGATTCCCCGGACGGAATGGAATGCGGGTTTCATGGGCGACGCGTACGCTCCCTTCAAGACGAATGCGGTGCCTCGGCCGGGCGAACCGTTTGTGGTCCGCGGGATCTCGCTTGGAGAAGGCTTAACGGTCGACCGCGTCAACCGTCGCGAGCAGTTACTGAAGAAAGTCGATCGGACGTTTCGTGAAGCGGACACGAACAGCCAATTGCTCGAAGCGCTCGACAAGTTCGGCGCGCAGGCTTACCGCATGATCACCTCGCCGCGTGCTCAACAGGCGTTCGACGTGACTCGCGAATCGGAGGGGACACGCGGGCGGTTCTCTGACGACGAGTTCAATCAAAGTTTGCTGTTGGCTTGCCGATTGATCGAGTTCGGGGTGCCTTTCATCACGGTCAGCAACGCTGGTTGGGACACGCACACGGACAATTTTTCTGGGCACAAGAGACTCATCCCGCCGCTGGATGCCGGGCTGCCGGCCGTGATCGAAACGCTGGCCGACAAGGGATTGCTGGAGCGAACGCTCGTCGTGGCAATGGGTGAATTCGGACGCACGCCGAAGATCAACGTGAATACCGGGCGGGACCATTATCCGCGAGTCAATTGGTCCGTGTTCGCGGGAGGCGGCGTTCAGTCCGGCCAGTTGATTGGCGGCACGGACCAAGGTGGCGAAGCTCCCGACGACGGAACCGACATCACGCCGGACGACATTGCCGCGACGATTTATCATGCGCTCGGCATCGATCCTCGCACCGAATATCACACCAACACCGGACGGCCCGTCATGCTGGTCCCGCACGGCCACGTCATCACCAAGCTATTCTCGTAACGCCGCAGTCGTGGGTCGTGGTACAGTTTGGCGATTTCCATGGAAACCCGACGCGTGAGCGAGGACGCAGCGTGTTGCCTCGCTTACGCGTCGGGTTACGAGGCAGTCACCTCTTACGCATCGAGATCGTCAAACTGTACGACTACCTGTCGCTGCCAGCCATTGCATGGACGTTGGGGTTCGACATACAGTGACTGTCTTTCAACCAGTCGCCCGCCATTCTTCCTGCCGCCGCCTCGCCACTAGGAACTCTCCACACGATGCACGAATACCTCACCAGCATAGTCTCGTCGTGGCCGTGGCCCGCGCTCGCCGTGGCGATGGTGGTGAGCATTCTGGCGCTAGGCAAGGGAGCGGATTGGCTGGTCGAAGATGCGGTTAAATTGTCGTTGCGGTGGGGCATGCCGCGGGTGGTCGTTGGCGCGACGATCGTCAGCCTCGGCACGACGACGCCCGAAGCCGTCGTCTCGGTGATGGCGGCGTTTCAGGGTCGTCCCGATATGGCACTCGGAAACGCCGTCGGCTCGATCATCTGTGATACCGGTTTGATCCTTGGCATCGGTTGTTTGATTGCACCGTTGCCGATCGATCCGCGAGTTGCCAATCGCCAAGGTTGGATTCAATTCGCCGCCGGAGTCTTGCTGGTCGCCTTATGTGTGCCGTGGACAAGCCTTGGCGCGACCTTCACGAGCGGCGGGACCTTGCCTCAGATCGGCGGCTGGCTGCTGTTGGCGTTGCTTGCGGCGTACATGGTCTGGTCGATTCGGATCGCGCGGACTTCGCCTGACGAAGCGGGACTCGACCAAGACAACAAGTCGGGAACCGGTAAGATCGTGTTGAGCGTACTGGCGGCGATCGCGATTGTCGTTGTTGCTTCTTTCTGCCTGATCACGACCGCCGAGGAAGTTGCCGTTCGCTTGCAGGTTCCTCCCAGCATTATCGCCGCGACGTTGGTGGCATTCGGAACCTCGCTACCGGAATTGACGATCGTTGTCACCGCCACGCTCAAGGGGCACGGCGAACTGGCGATTGGGAATGTGATTGGTGCTGACATCTTGAACGTACTGTTCGTCGCAGGTGCCGCTGCGGCGGTAACGCCGGTTGGTTTGGCCGCCAACGTGCATTTCTTTCACATGCAGTTCCCGGCGATGTTGTTCGTTCTGATTGTCTTTCGAATAGGCATCTGGACGGCCAAAGAAGGAAAGCTGCGGCGCGGGTTTGGCTTCGTTCTGCTCGGAGCCTATCTTGCCGTGACGGTGATCAGCTACGTCGTCTCGGGCGGCGAGATGGCTGGCCCGCATTGATGTCATCGCACGACCGACGATGATTGGCCGATCCTTACTCGTCGCCGCCGAACGCGTATTTCACATCGCTGCAGCCGTCGCCGCATAACCAGTTGGCGATCGCGAGCGCACCGTCGTCCGGTTGATTGAAGTTAATCCAGAACCGCAGCATCAATCCGGTCCGTTCGACGTTGCCGCCGCCGATGCTGCCGTAAACCGACGGGATCGGGTGATCGCCGGCCAGCGGTAACTGGCCCATCCGCGATCCCATTTCGAGGTGCCATGCCCGAAGTTCGGCCAGCCACTCGGCCTGGGCGGCGACTCCTTCCGCGTTGCCATCGCCTGCGATATCGATCCCATCGTCTTCCATCTCGTTCTCAACATCGTTCGCGCCGGCAGCGAACTGAGTCCACTCCGGCATCTGCGGTTGTCGTGAATAGAGTTGAATGACGTCCTTGTCGAGATCGTCGCGCCCGAGCAAACGCTCGTTGTGTTCTTGCTGAATCTCGCGGACGAGTTCCCGTTGCTCTTGGAGGATGGCCTGCAACTTGGCCTGATCCTCTTGCCCGAGCGTTTCCGCCAGACGCAGGGAGATTTCCGTGCATCGTTCGTCCTCGTAGGGACTGAACGTCACTAGCTCCTGAAACGTGCGGCGCGCGACCTGTTGTTGTTCGGTCAGTTTACGTTCGGCGTCCCAGGGAGGAATCGCGGCCATCTCCGTTGGCAGCAAAAAGTACTCGTTCACTTCCCGCTCCAACGATTCGGCTTGGTCGGCGGTAAGCGACGTCGCATCGATCGCGAGGAGGAGTGGTTCCTCCGCCGTCGCAAGCTCGACCGCCGCCCACGCCAGCTCGAAGCGCGCGGTAAACGCGTCGATCTGCCGGCTCTCGGCGTCAAGTGTCACGAGTACCGATTGACCGAACTGGGTCACGACGGCACCTGCCGGCAAGGTCGCTTTCGTTTCCGCAAATGCCAGGTCGGCCACATCGACCGACGAGAATGTTGCCACGACCGTCGCGGCGGTTCCCGCTGGCAGCCGATCTGCCGACGGTGGCCATTGTTTGGCAGTGCCACATTCGTATCGATATTGAGGCCCGGCCATTCCAGGTCCGAACAGGCGTGCAAAATCCGGATGCTGTGCCAACGCGAGAATCAATCCGAACACCAGTGCAACGCCAAAGGACCCGGCATGAACTCCCGCCAACGTCAGTGTCCCAAGCACGCCGGGCGGACGGGCGTTGACCGACTCGAAGACTTGCAGCGTCTGCTGAGCCCGCAGCACATCGGGGACCGGAAGCGGCGATGCGGCGTTGAGGCGGCTGATGATGGCGTCGGCCGTTTCGATCGGGATCGTCTGGCCATCGGGTGACGAGGTGTCGATGTTCGCGTCGCGTATTTCGGAAGCCACGCGGGCCACGCGATAAGCACTTCGCAGGCCAACTAACATCATAATGCCAATGAACATCAGCAACTTGAGGCCGAGCAAACCCGACAAGATCAAAACCACCGCAGCGAGCGCCCGGAAGGTCGTATCAAGAACGTGATGGCGCGAAAACAACAGCACATGAACAATCCATCCGCCGTCGAGCGGCAAAAACGGCAACAGGTTAAAGGCATTGAGAAACACGGTGATCTCTGCGGCTTCGAGCAGCCACGCCTGGTCGCCCCTGATGAGCGCGACGATGCCAAGGACACTGCCGACCAAGATGCCAGGGACTGGGCCGGCGAGCGAAACGATCGCCTTCTTCCAACCGGCGACGTTATAGTTCTGGCCCGTGACCGCCGCTCCGAGCAGTGGGATAAAGAACATTTTCAAGTTGCGATATTTGAACAACCGCATCGCGAGGAAATGCCCCAGCTCGTGGAACAGCAACACTGGGATCAACAGCACAGCAATGTGCCAATCCCACTGAACGGCACCGGCACCAAGAAACACCAAGATCGAAACAACAAGGATCACCGCACCGGCGAGCCAGCTTCCCTTTTTGTTTCTGATCTTTTCCAGTTCGGCAATGACGCCGGGATAATGAGACGCCCGCATTTCGCTCGACGCGTCGGCCAACGAAGCGTCGTACACAACCTCGTCAGTTAGCTCGACCATAACCGCGTCGTTCGTCAGCAACGTCGCTTGCGGTGTGGACACGGGCGGCGCGGGCGGCGTTGTGTTGATCGACGGGCCTTCCGCCTTCAACCGCTCGAGTTCCGCGGCGGTCAGCGGAATGAGCATCCCGCGGTCCAAACCGTGTTGAAAGACTCGTTGCTCAAGCTCGAGTACACGCCTCTCCATCGCAAAGTCGTCGGGCACCGGGACCGGGTAGGCCGGCGAGGTTTCGGCAATTCGCTCTTGATGACGCCCGGCGAGCCGCGCCGCCGAGTACCCCGCACGACGCTCGCACAAGAACTCCAGCGGGTACGGATTTTGGAGATCGCACGTCAATAATAAGTTGCCGTTGGACAAATCGGAACGAACGGATGTAACGACAATTCTGTTGACAAAAGCCCCGGACTGGTGCCGCTCGCACAGCACCGAGACCCAACTCTTGTTGTCGTTGGACAACAGAATCATGGTCGTCGAACGCATCGTCCCCAGCGTCGGGTAACAGTAACAGAAGCAATAGCGGAACCCAACCGACTCGAGTTCCGAGCGGATCGGTAGCAGCGACGCTCGCACATCGGCAAGCACTTCGTCCCACTCGAGCCGCTTGAATCCCTCGTTCGTAATCGCGTAAGTCGCCGAGAATGACAGCCGTAACGTCTTGAGAATACAGATCAGCACAAACTCGAATAGATTTCGAGTAGCACGCCAACATTCGGCATACGTGGCTTTCGAGGCATTGACTCGATAATAAGTCGGTTCCATCAAGCGACCGCCGGGATGAAGTCAGAAGAGTACAGGAAGTGATCGCTCCCAAGTGTAGCCGAGCCGACACGGCGCGGCCAACCCTCCGGCACCGCCCCGGCGGCGACGAAATCGGTTCCTTGCATTGCGGGGTCACGTACTCGATATTGGTTTCAGAAGTCGGCTTTCGTTTCATGCCTTCCCCTGCCTCAACGCCTCGCCTGGAGCTTCTGATGAACCGCCCGCTGATCGCAACTTTCGTCTCGTTGATTTTACTTCCGCTGGTCGATGCGTCCTCTGCCGACGATGCTCAACCTCCGCGTCTCTCACTCTGGAAAAACCATGCCCCCATCGACGGCGACAAGTTCGAAGAAGCCGACGCCTGGATCACGGTGCATCGCGCGGAGAAAGGAAACGGGACGGCGGTCGTGATTTGTCCGGGCGGCGGTTACGGTGGTTTGGTGACCGGTGCGGAAGGTCACGGGATTGCTCAGTGGCTGAATCGGCACGGGATCACCGGCGTCGTGCTGGAATATCGACTGCCAGCAGGACGCTCCTTCGTGCCGCTGCTCGATGCCCAGCGAGCACTTAGAACCGTCCGGGCCAACGCGAAAGATTGGGGCGTCGATCCTTCGCGAGTCGGCATCATGGGTTTCTCGGCCGGCGGCCATCTCGCATCGACGGCGGGAACGCACTTTGACGCGGGCGATGCCAATGCCGCGGACCCGCTGAACCGTCCCGGTTGTCGTCCGGACTTCATGATCCTAGTCTATCCGGTGATTACGATGGACGAGTCGACTCATCGCGGATCGCGGAACAATCTATTGGGTGCTGCGCCGAGCGAAGAACTCATCGAGCTGTTCTCGAACGAGAAACAAGTCACCTCGAAAACACCGCCGACATTTTTGGCCCATGCCTTGGACGACAAACCCGTTCCGATTGAGAACAGCCGGGCGTTCTACAACGCTTTGCAAACGAAAAAAGTTCCGGCGCAGCTGCTGGAATTGCCGTCCGGTGGTCATGGATTGAATGGCTACAAGGGACCGATGTGGGACGCCTGGCAGGAGCAGTCGTTGGCATGGCTTGAACCGCTGCACAACATTCGCAACGCGGTTCAGTAGGTCACTTCCGCCGGAAGTGACCTGCCGAATACATCCGTGAATGCAAGTGCGGAAAAGGTCACGCTCGGCGAGCGTGACCTACTTTCAAAACTAACGCGCCGGGTCTAGTCCGGGCTAACCGCGCTTGCGGCCGACGAACGTATAGTACGGCACGCGGATCAGCGGGAGGTAAGGCACCTTGGCTCGATGCTCTTCAAAGTGCATGGGATCAAAGTGCTTGTGCAGGTAGGGTACGTGATCGGCCGACGGAAAGACATTGTCATTGGCAAACCAAACGGGCCAAAAGCTGCGCGTGAACCAACGATGCCGTTTGAGCCCGTCCGCCGGATGTTTGCGAGAGACATAGAAGTCGACGACACCGATCAGTCCGCCCGGCTTGAGCATCGAGAGCGCGTTTTCGATTGCCGCAAACCAATCGGGAATCATCGTCAGCGAGTAGGAAAACGTCACGACGTCGACGGGTGCTTCGGGCGGTTGAAAGGTTGTCGCATCGGCCTCGATCGGCTCGATGTTCTTCCAACCTCGCTCGTCGACACGGCGCTGAGCCACCTCCAACAGCGACGGCGACAGATCGACGACGTAAACTTTCCTCAACTGTTTGATGCGTTCCCCAAAGTATTCCAAGTTCGCGCCCGTCCCGCCGCCCAGATCGACCCACACCGCATCGCTTGGCGATTCGATGGCGTTCCACAACTCCTGCCGCCCCTGCAGTAATCGCTTGCGGAAATCATCGTAGACGTCGGCCTGGCCCGCGTAGAAGCTCTCCATTCGCGCGGCGTGATCCTTGCCGCGAACCGGCTTCAGCGTGAGGTGGTAGAGGATTTTCAGATCGGCAAGTAAACCCATAACGCTTAGGCAACGAGGTCCGCGATGTAGAAACGGCCGTCCTGGGTGACTTGGACGCGTTCAATGAAGTCGGTTCTCAGTCCGCCGCTCCGCCACAGGATGCGCGTTCCCTCGGCTGCGCGGTTCAAGATCGCCTGCCACTCCAGTTCCAAGAGCGGAAAGAACTTGTCCGACAGCCAATCCATGTGATCCAGCAGCACGTAGCGCGAGATCGTGCCGTCATGTTGGTCAAGGAAGCCTTGGACCGAGTTGGTGTGTACGCTGACGCGGTCCACCAATCCCCCCTTGAGCCGCTCGAATCCGTCAGCCGTGAGATACTCGGGACAGCAACCGGGAGAGTACTCGCCGGTCAGATTTTGACGCGGGTTCATGTCCACGGCGTACACGTGATGGGGGCTGGCGAGCGCATAATCGAGTGCCTTGCAGCCGGCGGTCGTGATCACCCAGACGTTGTCATCCGGCATAAGTTCCAAGGCGACTCGATCGAGTCGGGGATCTTCCCAGCACGTGTTGTAGACGAGATTGTTGCCGTGAACGAGGTTGAACACGCGCGCACTGAACCAATCCATCACCGGCATCTTGGTCTCCCACGCTGCGACAGGTGCAGCGGCTCGCACGTCCTCACTTGGCCACGCACGAATGTGTCGCCCCCTAAGCTTTCCATGCCGAGCGTGAGGCGTCCCACGATTCTACTGCGACCGACATTGGTCACAAGGGGCGCGAGGTGCCTTAGGCGAGCGGCAGTCAAGGAACTGACCAGTAGGCGGAACAAGGCTTTGTGCAGTTCCGGCAGCGGTGTGACGTCTGGCTCATGCCGGAACTGCGAAGACTTGTTCCGGCCTACATTTGGCGGCATTTCTGTTGGTGCGTTCTCATCTGCCGCGCGCGTTACGCGGGCATTCGGCAGAGCTTTGGACTGCGGCGACTGGTCGCCGCTTTCCCATTATGTGGCGCCGCCACTTTCCAAGTCTTGCCGACCCACCAGGATAACAGCGGCTCCGCCGCAAACGAAAGCTGTGACAAGTCACAGCAGTCCAAATATCTCACGGCGTACTGCTCGGATCGTAGTTCGGTGAAGACGACAAGACGCAACATCGTCAGGCGGCACGGCCGCCAAAGTAGCCATCACGCTCCGCCGTGATGAGCCTTTCACACGCAAGTTCGACCGGAAATCGACATCGCGTTGTAGTTCCGGCCTCCAACGATCGGCGCTCATCACGGCGTGATGGCTACTATCATGACATCGAATTTCCTGCTCACGGATGGAGGGTTCACGGAAGCGGATTTGAAGGTGCCGAAGGCCGTTCGCGAAGTTGTCGAGCAGTTTTTGACGTACGGGTGCAGCCGAGTGTGCCGGGCCGTGAAGTCTCTCGATCGCGAGCACCCTTGATTCATGGAATGTGTCACTCGTTGCGCTGGCGCGGTATAACCTACTAGTAATGCTTCATTTAACACCGATCGAGAAATAACGGTCGTGTAACAACTGAGCGGCACGGCGCTAGCCCAATGCCACTCAGTTCGCGAAACAATCGGACGTAGTGGTGGCTTCCAGCCGCCACAA
>JAQBZB010000332.1 GCA_027622275.1 Planctomycetota bacterium
CCTCGCCCTCCCAGTTCGCCCTCCCAGTTCGACCTCCGGGGATTAGTTTGGCCCCAGTTTCAAAGCGGTCACGGCTGCATCACTTATGAATCGACACTACCAACTTGTCTGTGCCCTTTTCTGCATGACTCCGATCGTCGGATTCGCCGAAGAAACCGACGCCCCGCTGCCGCCGCTTGAGGCAGCTCGCACGATGTACGTGCCAGAAGGCTTCAACGTGACGCTATTCGCCGGCGAGCCGGATGTTCGGCAGCCGATCGGTTTTTGCATCGATGACCGGGGACGGCTGTGGGTGGCCGAGGCTTACAACTACCCGAATCATGGCACGACGCCCAGTGCCCAAAGTCCCAGCAACCGGGAACTCAATGATCGGATCTTGATCTTCGAGGACGTTGACGGCGATGGCCGGTTCGACAAACGAACGGTCTTCTACGACGAGCTGAACTATGTGACGGGTATCGAAGTTGGGTTCGGCGGAGCGTGGGTGATGTCGCCCCCTTACTTCTATTTCATCGCCGATCGTGATCGCGACGACGTGCCCGATGGCGAGCCGCAAGTCTTGCTCGATGGTTTCGGTAACCACGCGAACTCGCACAATCTCGCCAATGGATTTGCTTGGGGGCCGGATGGCTGGTTGTACGGCACGCATGGCAGGACGAATTACTCATTGCTCGGCAAGCCGGGGACGCCTGATGAGGAGCGAATCCACTATGACGGCGGTGTTTATCGATACCATCCGGTGCGCCATGTGTGGGAGCCGTTCGCCGATGGCACGACAAATCCGTGGGGCATCGACTTCGATGACTTCGGGCAAGGCTTTGTCTGTAACTGTGTGAACCCGCATCTGTTTCATGTCATTCAAGGAGCGCACTACGAACCGTGGCGAAACCGGGCGGCCAGCCAATATACCTACCGGCGGATCGACACGATCGCGGATCATCTTCATTTCACGGGCGTCGCCGACGTGCGTGATGGGATCGGCTCGCCAGAGGAAGATGACCTCGGCGGCGGCCATGCCCATTGCGGCACCATGGTCTATCTGGGCGACGGTTGGCCCGATCGCTATCGCAACACGGTTTTCATGAACAACATTCATGGCAAACGAGTCAATAACGACATCTTGAAGCGACTCGGCTCCGGCTACACGGCTTCGCATGGACCGGATTTGATGAAGTCGCAAGACTCGTGGTTCATGGGCGTGACGATCATGTACGGGCCGGACGGATCGGTGTTCGTCAGTGACTGGTCCGACACGGGCGAGTGTCACAGTGTCAAGAATACGCAGCGCGACACAGGCCGCATCTTCAAGATCAGCTATGGCCAGCCGGCGGTCGTGCGGCAGGATGTTTCCGAGTTGGCGGATGACGAGTTGGTCGCGTTGCAGCTGCATAACAACGACTGGTGGGTGCGGCATGCGAGACGCGTGTTGCAAGAACGCGCGGCGAGCGGCCACGATATGACCGAGGTCAACGACAGCCTTCGCGCCATGTTCAACGAGCAAACCGAAGTGCCTCGTAAGTTGCGAGCACTCTGGGCGCTGCACGTGACGGGCGGCTTGGACGAAGGGTCGTTGAGCCAACAACTCGGACATGAGAGCGAGTACATCCGCGCCTGGGTCGTGCGATTGTTGAGCGATCGCAAGACGCTTTCCCCCGCCATCCTCGATCGGTTCGTCGAATTGGCCGCGACAGGCGACTCGCCGCTGGTGCGGCTTCACTTGGCGAGCGCGCTCCAAAGTCTGCCGGCAGAACAGCGCTGGCCGATTGCGGAAGCATTAGTAACGCGAGCGGAAGATGCCGGCGACGCGAACTTGCCGCTGATGATTTGGTACGGGATCGAGCCGTTGGTGCATGATGACTTGGATCGTTTCGTGCGGCTTGCCGCGACCGCCAAGATCCCGCTCGTCCGCCAACACATCGCCCGCCGCGTGGCCGAGTTGACTCCGTAGGGTGGGCACCGCCCACCAATCGCGTTGGTGGGCACCGCCCACCCTACAGCGATGCGGCATCGTGCTGTACGATCATACGTCCCGCCACCGTCTCCTAGGTAAAACAGTCACGTGCATCCGCTAGATCACATCGTTGTCGCCGTGTACTTGCTCGTCACGCTGGGGCTGGGCGTCTACTTCGGACGGCATCAATCGCGGCGCGAGTTCTTTGCCGCCGGGGGATCGATGGGCTGGATGGTTGTCGGCTTGAGCGTCATGGCGACGTTGTTCTCGTCGAACAGCTTTGTCATGTATCCTTCCGCCGCTTTCGGCAGCAGCTTGCGCGTCGGGCTGGCGCTCGTTGCGTTCACGGCGATGTCGCCGCTGGTTGTCTGGGTGTTCATTCCGGTTTATTCACGCTTGGCGTGTTCGACGGCGTACGATTACTTGGAGAAGCGGTTTCATGTTTCCGTCCGCTGCCTGGCAAGCGGCTTGTTCATCCTATTGCGGATCGGCTGGATGGCGTCGGCGACGTACGCGGCGTCCTTCGTGATCGCCAGTATCGCGGAGATTCCGCAAGTTGCCGTCATCCTGTCGTTGGGCGTCGTCGCGATCGCGTACACGATGATGGGCGGTCTGCGAGCGGTGATGTGGACCGATGTGATTCAGTTCTTCATCTTCGCAACGACGATCTTGCTCGCGTTGGGATTGTTAGTGTCTCGGAGTGGTCTCGGAATCGGCGAGATCACGACCACCTACTTTGAAGGTCGCTCGAACCTGATGTTCGACTTTACGCCGTCGATGGCCTTGAATTTCGGCAGTTGGGCGATCTTGATCGGCTCGTTCCTGGAAGCACTATCGGCATTCGGTGCCGATCAGGTCGCCGTGCAGCGATACATCTCGGCGCGCAGCGTGCGCACGTCGCAGATCGGTTTTGGAATCAACCTGCTCGGGATGTGGATCGTCATTCCCGGACTGCTGGCCATCGGCGTCGGACTGTTCGCTTACTACGAGCATCATCCGCAGGAGTTGCTGCCGATTCTCGAGCAATCGAAGCTCGCAGTGCCGGACGGCATCACGTTGGATCAAGTTGGTGCGGCCGTTCGGTCGGCAAACCTGTCAGACAAAGCATTGCCACAGTTTGTGCGGCTGCACTTTCCGCCGGGCATGGTGGGCTTGTTTCTCGCGGCGCTGATGGCGGCCGTGATGTCGAGCATCGACTCGGGGATTCACTCGGTCACGACAGCGGTCATTATCGACTTTCGCGATCGCTTGCGGCCTGCCTGGCGGCCACAGGACGGCGCACGCGACGTGACTTTGATTCGCTGCTTGGTGGTCATCATTGGAGGCCTGTCGATCACGCTGGCCTGTTTCGTCGGCGAATTGGGCGGCGTGTTCGAGATCGCCAAGAAGACGACGGCTGCGTTCGGCGGCCCGCTGCTCGCCGTATTCATTCTGGCCTTGTTCTTCCGCCGCGCGAGCACGCCCGGTGCCTTTATCGGTGCGCTGCTTGGCGCAGCGACCACGATGCTGCTGATGAAACGCAACGGTGATTGGTTCTCGATGTGGTTCTGGCCAATTGGCTTTGGACTGACGATGATCATTGGTTTGCTGACGAGTCTCGTCTGGCAGATCGAGCGCGACAGACAACGAACGCCGTTGACCTTTTGGGAAGTCATGCGGCGCGACGCCGAACCAGACACAACGTACGGAGCGAGCGATGAAGTTTCATGAGATGACATCGGGACAACTAGAAGCCCTCAAGCACGATCAGGTTGTCGTGATCCTGCCGATCGCCGCCGTCGAGCAACACGGGCCGCATCTTCCGACGGGCACTGACACGATCATCTGCCAGGCAGTTGCGGAAGCCGTCGAGCAGCGGCAGGCGGATTCCGTCTTGCTGTTGCCGACGTTGTGGCTTGGCGCGAGCAGCCATCACCTGCGGTTCGGTGCTACGTTGACCGCCGAGCTTCCCACTTACATCACGTTGCTCCGCGAGATCCTTCAACCGCTGCTCATGGACGGCTATCGGCGCGTCCTGCTGCTGAACGGCCACGGCGGCAATATCGACCCGATGCGAGTCGCGCTCCGTCAGCTCCAGCCCGAGTTTCCCGATACGTTGCTGACGGCAGGCGGTTACTGGTCGCCGGGCGATGCCGAGATCGTTAAGCTGCTCGAAGGGGACAACAAATTCGTGGGCCACGCCTGCGAGTTCGAGACCTCGATGATCATGCACTTGCGCCCCGAGTTGGTCGACACGGATCGCGTTGCAGATGCCGGCGAATGGTTGCCGGACCAGGTACAAGGCATGTTTGTCTGTCGCGACATGATGCAACGGACACAAGCGGGCGCCACCGGCCGCGCGGATCTTGCTTCGGCTGAGAAAGGTGCCAAACTCTTTGAAGCCACCGTCAGTGGCGTCGAACGCTTTGTGGAGACGATACGCTCCGAACCGCTACCGGCCTAGATCTAACCAGCACGCTTGGACGCTCGCCGTGATCAATGGATCCACGTGAACGACGTGAAGTACTGCGCGTCGAATCGCTGCGACTTGGAAACGGGCAGCAGCACGCCGAAACGCAACTCGGCATGTTCGGTGAGCACATAACTGATACCCGGCATCAGCTCGACGAAGGTCCGCTCGTCGCCTCCCATTTCCGTCTCGCCGGTCATTTCCAGGTACAGCGACATCATGCCGGGCGGAAAGTGGTCCTGATGTCCGTCTTCATGGACATGCTCGACGTCGTGGTCCCCCTCCAGCAACACGGGACCGAGCCATGTATGGGTCAGCGAAAACGCGTAGCTCATGGAAGTTTCGCCTGATTCCAGACCGATGTTCGGGCCGAAGTTGATGAGCAAAGAGTTCCAGTTCCCCAGATCGTGCCAGGTCGTCACGTAAGGACTGATGACTGTTTCGCCAGCGCCCAGATCACGACTGACGTCGCCGGTTGGAAAAGTCATGAAGAGATTCGCAGCGAGGATGAACTTGTCTTGCTCGACCAGCATCGCCCGAGGGCCGAATTCGATATCGCCGAAACCGTTGGTCTGCATTCCGGTCGCATCTTCGAGCCCAAGCAGCGGCGCGGCGAGCACGAAACCCAGCCGCTTGGTCAACGCCCAGTCGACGTGAGCTTCGGCTTCATGTTCGTTCTCGCCGTCGATCGTGTTCTGTGTGTACTTGTAGATGAAGAACACGTCTTGATGGATCTGAGGCGGTTCGAAATTGAAGGGATGGACAAAGGGCGTGCCCGACTCGCTGAAGTGCGTATGGTGGATCGGCGCGAAGGCTTCCTCGAAGAAGCCTCCTTGTCCCCGCGCGGGTGCCATGCCCGCGACCGATGCCGCGAACAGGACCATCGCAAATAGGTTTGGCCTGTTCCTCATCCCAACTCCCTCGGAACCCCGCTACAGATCGGTCGCGCGCACCGGCGGGCAGTTGATTCCATCATGAGATCGGCGCGCGGTAACCCAGATAATCTCTAAAACCGGAAGAATCGGTGCAATCCGACAGGTCGAGCGGCGAGTCGATACGCTTGTGCCGCTAGCAGTCCCCGCGACAAAAGAGGTCGTGCAGCTTTAATGTAGAACAATTGTCTCAATCGTTTCTTTGCACCGAGGTCGCGAAGCGGGCGAAACAATTGAGACAATTGTTCTACAATGATTTGCGTCGCAAATCTCCGCAGTCAAAGTATTTGAAAGCTGCACGACCTCAAAAGGCAGGGGATTACGTAGCGTTCAACTCGCACCACCGCTCTTCGGCTTGGCTGAGTTCTTCAGCAAGGGCTTCGATCTCGTTGTGTAGGCGCAACGCTTCGCCGGGATCGGTCGACGTTAGCAGTCGCTCGCTCAGTTCGCGCTTCTGCTCGTCGAGCCGAGCGATCTTGCGCTCGACGTTGGTGATCTCCTTGCGGATCTTGCGGTGGTCCTTCTCGGAGACGGCGGGAGCCGACTTTGCACCCTTGCCGTTCAGCTTGGTGGGGCTGGAGTACTTCCGCGCGTTCAGCTCACGCTCGCCGTCGTCGATCTCCTTGTTGATGGCGTACAGATACGCGTCGTAATCGCCCAGGTAGTTCTTCGCCTGGCCATCGCGGACTTCGATCACCGACGTCGCGACGCGTTTCATGAAGTGGCGATCGTGGCTCGTGAACAGCACGGTGCCTTTGTACTTGAGCAGCGCCTCGGCCAACGTCTCGACCGTCTCGACGTCCAAGTGGTTGCCCGGCTCGTCGAGCACCAGGATGTTGTAGGTGCCCAGCAGCAAGCCCGCCAGACACAACCGCGCGCGTTCGCCTCCCGACAGCACGGCGATCTTCTTGTGGACGTGTGCGTCACGGAATAGCAACGCTCCCAATTGTGCCAAGATCTCTTGATTCGTCGTGCCGGGATTGGCTTGGTATTCGAGGTATTCGAGCACCGTTTGATCCTGCGGCAGACTGGTGTAGACATGTTGTGCGTACGTTCCAATCTCGCAGCCGAAGCCCCAGCGGACTTGGCCCTGGCGCGGCTCGAGCGAGCCGACGAGTGTCCGCAATAGTGTCGTCTTGCCTTCGCCGTTGTCACCGACGATGGCGACTCGCACGCCATGTTCGATCTCCAGCACAACCCCCGTGGCGACGTCATGGTTTGGATAGCCGATCGTCAAGTCGATGCACCGGGCCGCCGGCCCCTGGCGCGGTTCGACGTTGGGAGCCCGGATGCGGGCAGTCGGATCGTCGACTTCGATCTCGGTCGTCTTCAAGCGATCGAGTTGCTTTTGTTTCGAACGAGCTTGACTTGCGGTATTCGCGCCGGCTCGATTCTTGTCGATGAATCGTTGGAGTTGCTTCTGTTTCGCCTGGACGGTCGCGTTGACTCGGATGTCATGCTCGCGGCGTTCCTTCTGAAATTCTAGGAAGGCGTCGATCTTGCCGGGGAACATCGTCAGCTTGCCACGGGTGATGTCGAGTGTGTGGGTACATGTCGCTTTCAGAAACGCCCGGTCGTGCGACACAATCAGGCAGGCTTCCTGGAACCCGCGGAGAAAGTGCTCGAGCAGGATTTGGGTTCGCAGATCGAGGAAGTTCGTCGGCTCGTCCAGCAGCAGCAGATTGGGCTCGTGCAGCAGCAGCGCCGCCAATTTCACGCGTGTTTGCCAGCCGCCCGACAGCTCGGCGACAGGGCCTTCGAGATACGCTCCCTTCAATTCGAATTGGCCCGCGACCTCGCCGCACTTCCAATCCGGCTGACCGCTGTCCCGAATCAAAAAATCGAGAGCCGACTCGCCGGGCAAGAACGGATCGTGTTGACGCAGGTAGCCGACGCGAAGTTTCGGATGCGGCAAGACTTCGCCCGAGTCGAGTTCCTCTTCGCCCAGCAAGACACGCAGCAGCGTCGATTTACCGGATCCGTTACGTCCCACGAAGCCGACCTTGACGTCGTCGATCAACGTCGCCTCGGCACCGTCGAGCAACACTTGATCGCCGTAACTCTTGTGAGCACCTTGGATTTGCAGCAATACAGCCATAGCTTCTCGTCAGACCTCGAATACGATTTCCTTTACGCCGATGTTAGAAAGACGGACAAACTTGGTAAAGGGCGGCAGGGGGCGATCAATACAAGCACGACGCGCCAGCGAGTGGATGCTCGGGAACTCACTCGCTGGCGCGTCGTGCTTGTATTGCCGCGTGGGTACAACCACACGTTCGCCGGAGCGCGGCGCACCCGGCTCGCTAGGCGGCGTCGCGAAACTGTCCCGTGGCGGCGTCCCGGCGAAGCGCGACGATGGCCAGTCGGTGTTGATCGGCGAAGGCGATTACTTCTTCCCGGTCGAGAAAGATGGTTTTGTCCGCTTCGATCGCCAAGACTCTCGCGCCGGCTTGGACCAACGACTCGACGGTGCCGATGCCGATGGTCGGGACATCGAACCGCATATCTTGATTGGGCTTCGCGACTTTAACGAGCGTGAAGCCATGCCCCTTGCATAACTCACCCGCGCGGCGAATGCAGGCGTCGGTGCCTTCGATCGCTTCGACGGCCAGAACGGCTTGGCCTTGGACGGCAACACTTTGGCCGATGTCAACTTCACCGATCTTCTTGGCGATCTTCCAACCGAACTCGATGTCCTTCATTTCGGCTCGACTCGGTTGACGTTTCGTAATCGTGCCTGCTTTCACAAGAATCTCCGGTACGAAAATGGTGGCGGGAACAAAAGTAATTCCATCTTCGGCAAAGGCATCGACGACCGCTTTCAATAGCGTGTCGTCTTTGCGATCTTTGCTCAGGCTAAAGAAATGAGGAAAGAACGTGCGTAAGGCCCGCCAGTCCGGCAAGAGCTTGATCCAGTGTCCCTGCATCAGGAGCGTCTTGTGAACCTTGCCTGCCATCGTCGCACGCGTCACGCCTTGTTGGCGGAAGTAGCGAATCGCCGTACCGAGCTTGCCAATGCCGATGTCGGAATAGGCGTTGGACATCTCGCGAAGCACGGGGTCCGCGTGTCCCGCGACTCCCAAACAGACTACGTGACACCCCTGGGCACGCAACGCCTGCGCCACCACGATCGGATAGCGGCCCCAGCCGGCGATGAGTCCGACGCGAGGGGCTGTTGCGTTAGTGTGTTGTTCGTCGTGCATGAATTCCTTGGTATCAAGCGGCGTCGTTGAACTTCTCGGCCAACTCGGCAACTTGCCGCTGCAAAGCCTTGAACTGTTTCCGCATCTCCGGCAGCTTGGACAACGCGGCTTGCTTCAGGAGCTGCTCGCGATCCGCCGTCGCGGGATAGCCGAAGTAGACGCTGTCCGCGGGGACGCTGTTCATCACCCCGCACTTCGCGCCCAAGATCGCCCGATCACCGATGTCGATGTGATCGCGTATGCCAACTTGTCCGGCCATCACCACATAGTCCCCCGTCGTCGCGCTGCCGGCGATGCCGACTTGTGAACAGAGCAGGTTGTGGCGACCGATGCGGCAGTTGTGACCGATCATGACTTGATTGTCGATCTTCGTTCCTTCGCCAATCGAGGTTGGTCCGTAAGTCCCGCGGTCGATTGTCGTCCCCGCGCCAATCTCGACGTCGTCGCCGATCACCACGTAGCCGAGCTGTGCTGACAACTTGTGCCGGCCGTCAACCGTCTCGTAGCCAAAGCCGTGAGCGCCGAGCACGGCACCGGCGTGGATGATCACTCGGTTTCCAATCACGGTGTTTTCGTACAGGACGACATTCGGAAACAGCGTGACGTTGTCGCCGATCCGCGAACCTGCCAGAATCCGCACGCCGGGATAAATGATCACACCGTCGCCGACACGCACGTCGTCGCCGATCGAAGCCGTCGGATAGACAACAACCTCGCGGCCGAGTTGAGCCGTGGGGCTGACGTGAGCCGCCGCGCTCACGCCGTAAGGTTGGTTGCAGGTGTGCGGCCGGAAGTGTTGCACAATCTTGGCAAACGAAGCGTGAACGTTAGTGACCGTCACGAAGGGGACTCCGTCCGGCGTCACGTCCGGAGGAACCAACACCGCCGCGGCGCGGCAGTCCGCCAATTGGTTCGCCAGCTGAAGCTTATCGGCCAGCGTGATGTCCCCCACATTCGCGTCGCGGATGATGGCGGCTCCCGAGATCGGGATTCCCGCGTCGCCACTGAGTTGCCCACCTACCAAGTTCGCAATCTCGCCGAGTGCCAGATCCATGCGGAATCCTTTCCACCTCCAGAGCGGTTCGTCAGGGAAATTCACGTGGCCGCCAAGATTCACATTCTGCTTGCTCGACGACGGGGAACGGATGTTAACGAGACTCGCCGCGTGCGACAAGGTCGCCGGTCGGCTCACAAACCCTTGGCAGGCCCGCCTCGCAACGCGCGACGAGGGTGCTAGCCCGGATTATTCATCAGCCGCCTGGCGCTAGCCAGCGGTTCTCGCGAACTTCGAGAGAACCGCAGGCTAGCGCGTGGCGG
>JAQBZB010000333.1 GCA_027622275.1 Planctomycetota bacterium
AATCTCACACTAAGACAATTCCATCAACTCCGAGGCAATTCCACAACGAAACAGAGACAAACTACCCGTAAACCTTAGGACTCAACAGATCGCACCCGTAGCGGGAGCGTTCCTCGGGTGCCTCATAATTCAGCGTCTCCATCTGCGCGTAGCCGCTGGGGGTTGAGCCAGGGGGCATCGACGAGTGTGTGTCTTGGAGGTCCGCGGAGCCGCGCGACTTGCCAGTGCTGTCGATGATGGCTTCGATTTGGGCGGAAGCACCCGACGACTGCGACAGATCGATGGTTGCTTCCAGGATCAGTGTCTTGTGAGCATCCCCCGCGTGCTGCTCGATCTTTCGCGCGACAAGTCGTTCGACTTCGGTCGAGTCGTCCGGCGTCATCCATCCGCGCTGGACGAGGATCTCCGCGAGCGTCTTTTGTTTCGCGACGGCCCACGCCGCGCACGCTTCGGTGAACTGAGTTGAATCGACGTATTCGAGTTGGAGGGCGAGTATGCCGAACAACAAGTTGCGATCTGTATCCACGCGTTCGCTCGTAGGAGGGTCAGACAGGCGGTATACCACGAACGACGCGAGGCGGCTGGGGACCGTCGTGACGTGTCGATCAATTGCGACTGGCACCTGGAACCACGATGGTGGAACCACACGCCGTACATTTCACTTTTCGGCCGGCAAGATCGCGCGTCGCGACAAATTGTTGGCCGCATCCGCAGGTGACTTCGATTTGAGGCGCGACGACTTGCGATCCACCTGGTACCACAACCGTGATCGGGCGGGCACACATCGGGCACTTGACCACTTTGCCGGCGAGATCTTCGTCGGCCATAAACCGTTGACCGCAGTGGCGGCACGATGCTTCGATCTTAACCTGCCCCGGCAATGCCAACGGATTACTGCACCGCGGACAACGCACGGTCTTGCCGGCCATCTCCTTCTTGGCCACAAGTCGCTGTCCACACGTACAGGTTGCCGAGATGTTCGTCGTATTTAACTTCAATCCGGCGTCGGTGTCGGTGCCGGTTTTTTTCTTGGTCGCTGACGTCGGAGCGGTTCGTTCGAGCTTCGCCTTGTTCTCGTCTTCTGGCTTCGACTTGAGAAACTCCATTAAGTCATTGGCCATCGCCTGCATCGACGGGTAGCGATCTTTGGGTTTCTTCGCCATCGCCTTCATGCACAGCTCGGCGAGTCGCGGACTCATGTCGGGCCGGTGCTTGAGCGGGTTGTCGGGTTCCTTCGCCAGGATCTGACCGATAATCGAAGCAACGGATCCTTGAAATGGCAAGTTGCCGGTAAGCAGCTCGTAAAGAATGACCCCGAGGCTATAGATATCGCTGTGTGGGCCAAGCTTGTCCGCTTTACCTTCAATCTGCTCCGGCGACATGTAGGCTGGCGAACCAAGGATCGCGCCGTCGCGCGTCAGCCGCGCGTCGTCTTGCTCGTCGATCTGGCGGGCCAGGCCGAAGTCCATGACGATCGGCTCGTTGCGAGGATCAATCATGACATTGCCGGGTTTAACATCCCGGTGGACGAGACCGTTGATGTGAGCTTCGTGCAACGCCAACGCGATCTTGCGCACCACATTCGCGACGTTTCGGTCCCGTTGTGGTTTCTCGGGATTAACAAAGTCTTGCAACGTGTGGCCGGCGATGTAGGCCATGGTCATGAAGTGCGTCCCGTCGATCTCGCCGACGTCGTACACGGAACAGATATTGGGATGATTCAGCGTCGCCGCCGACCGCGCCTCGCGAAGAAAGCGATCGATGTGCTTCGATTCGGATCGGGCATCGAATTTGGGAGTCTTTAAGGCGACCTTGCGATCGAGTTGTGTGTCGTGAGCGAGATAGACCGAACCCATCGCTCCCTCGCCCAGCGACTTCAGAATCCGGTAGCGGCCAAACACATCGCCCGGTAGTCGCAACTTGGGCCGTGAAGCGAACGTAGTATCAGCGTCCCCACCGAACATTGCCGTTTTGCCGATGTTCGCCGAGTCGTTTGCTGCTTGTTCTCGGTCCATAGGTTCCACCAGGGACTCTCCCGGTCAGCCATGTCCACAAGAGAAGCTTCGCAGTGTTGACAGACGCTAGGGACACACAAGCCCCCAACGTCTGATGTCAATCGCGCGGAATCGACGCGTGCAGAACTGCTCAAGTTAACTCCTCAATGATAATGGCAAACGGCATGGAATACATCCAGGTAAATACGCTTTCGTGAACGTTTTGGTTTCGGGCAATTTCAGGGTGACTCGCACCACCGTGCGTGGCTCACTTGGGGAGCGCTCGCGAAACTTCAGGAAATGGATCATTTGCTCGATTTTCTCTTGATACTTGACGTAAATTCCTCATCCAATAGATTCGCCCCCTTCTGTGCTATCTACCAGGAAAGGATCTAGGATGAGAACGAACAGAAGATTGAAAGCCCTGCTGGTCGTGGCGATCGCCGCTGCAAGCCTGTCGGGGGAAGCTCTGGGAGCGAGGCGCAACAGTGGTGGCTCGTGATCGGGGCGAAAGTGCGTGGTGGTCACCACGCCTGAGTTAACTCCGGTTTCCGTGTTAACCCCGCTAGTTTTGCCCGGCGAAACGCTTGCCGCTGTCGCTACGGCGAATGAATCGGCCGATCCGTCGGATACTGCCGAGCCAGCCGAGAACGAGTCCGCCGATGTGTCGGCCAGCAACTCTGGCTCGACCTACCGGACGACAACCCGAACCTACCGCTCCCGTCGCTCCCGTCGATAACTCGACGGAAACGATCCCGCCCGCCACACGGCAGCCCAGCGGCTTGACAAGTCCAGCGGCCACAGCACGTCCAACCACCCACCTGTTTCGTTATGCTCTCACTAAAGTAGCTCCGACCTTCGGCTGCGTACGAGCCCACTGCTTGTTAAGGAGAGTTTTATGAACGCCCGAGTGGCTGTCTGGTTGTGTGCGCTGATGGCGGTTGTTGATTCGTTTGGGACGTTCGCGGCTTTGGCTGCCGAGCCGACGACGAAGGAAGAGGCTGCGCGAGCGTTGCGCAAGGCCAGCGACTTCTTTCGCACCGAAGTTTCCGCAAGTGGTGGTTATTTGTGGCGGTACAGCGATGATCTTGCTCGGCAGGAGGGCGAGAACCAAGCGTCGAACACGATGGCGTGGGTTCAGCCGCCGGGCACGCCAACGGTCGGCGGCGCGTTTCTGTTCGCGTACGCAGCGACCGGCGAGCAGTACTTTCTGGAAGCCGCTCGCGAGACCGCACATGCGCTCGTTCGCGGCCAATTGAAGTCTGGTGGCTGGGACTATCGAATCGAGTTCAATCCCAAAGCTCGCCCGAAGTACGCGTATCGCGTTGAAGGCGGATCGAGCGACGCGCGAAACGTCACGACGCTTGACGACAATACGACGCAGTCGGCGCTGCGCTACTTGATGCACGTCGATCGGGCTCTAGGTTTTAAGGACGATCAAGTTCACGAGTCGGTCGAGTACGCGCTGTCGAGTCTTCTGAAGGCCCAGTACCCAAACGGCGCGTGGCCACAACGATTCAGCGAGCCGCCCGACACGTCGCAGTATCCGGTGCTCAAGGCGAACTATCCCGACTCGTGGCCGCGCGAGTATCCCAAGGTGGATTATCAGAGCTTTTACACCTTCAACGACAATTCGATCGCCGACGCGATCGACACGATGTTCGAGGCCGAACGGATCTACGGCGAAGCCAAGTACGGCGCAGCGGCGAAGAAGGCGGGAGACTTCATCCTGCTCGCGCAAATGCCGCAGCCGCAACCTGCGTGGGCTCAGCAGTACAACGCCCAGATGCAGCCAGCTTGGGCTCGACGGTTCGAACCGGCTGCGGTCACGGGAGGCGAGTCGCAAGGCGTGTTGCGAATCCTGCTGTCGATCTATCGCGAGACGGGAGACAAGAAGTATCTCGCGCCCATTCCGGCGGCTGTTAAATATCTGCGTTCGTCGCAACTGCCGGATGGCCAGCTGGCGAGATTCTATGAACTCCAGACCAACCGCCCGCTCTACTTCACGCGACAGTACGAGCTGACTTACAACGACGACGATCTCCCGACGCATTACGGTTTCAAGGTCGGCTCCAAGCTCGATTCGATCGAAGCTGAATATGAGCGTCTCTTGAAAACCGACCCCGCCAAGCTAAAGCCTCGCGAATCAAAGCCGACCTATAAAATGAGCCGTTCGCTCGCCGAACAAGCTCGCGCCACAATCGACGCGCTGGACAAACGAGGAGCCTGGGTCGAACCGGGCACGCTCAAATCCTACGGCAGCGACGATCCGACGAAACGGGTCATTGATACTCGCACCTATGTGAAGCACGTCGAAGCGCTCAGTAAATTCATTGCGGCGAGCGGCGGCCGCGAATAGTCGTCTTTCGCTCCGCGAAAGAACGGTCGTTTCGCGGAGAAGCTGTGAAAAAAAACAGCCGCTGGGCGCTAGCCGGCGGTTTCCCCGCGGGAACCGGACGCTAGCGCGTACCGGCTGATTTCGCGGAGCGAAAGGCGACACTAACGGAAACAGGAGCCTGTGATGTCATTGGCAAAGAACTTTGGCGCGGCCGGCGATGGCAAGGCCGACGATACGGACGCGTTGCAACATGCGGTCGTTGGTGGTGACGGCGTCTTGGAGTTGTCCAAAGGCACCTATCGCATCACGCGACCGATTGTGCTCGACGCGAGCAAGCATGGCTACTTGGGAGTGCGCGGCGAGCAGGGGACGGCTCGCATCGTGATGGCCGGCGCGGGGCCGGCGCTGCAGATCATCGGCGACCATCAGGGGACAGCAACTCCCGACAGCTTCAGGCCAGAAACGTGGGACCGTGAACGAATGCCAATCGTTACCGGGCTGGAGATTCTCGGCGAACATCCCGAAGCCGACGGCATCCAATTGCGCCGGACCATGCAAGCCACAATTCAGAACGTACTGATTCGCCGCTGTCGTTACGGCATTCACCTCGTCGAACGGAATCGTAATTTCGTTTTGAACGCGGCCCACATCTACGACTGTCACGATACCGGTGTGTTCTTCGACCAGTGTAACCTTCACCAAGTGATCATCGCGGCCAGTCATATCAGCTATTGCAAGCGAGCGGGCATTCGGCAGCTGAACGGCGACGTTCACAACATCCAGATCACAGGCAACGACATCGAATACAACTCTGGCTATGAAGGCCCCGGCCAGGAACTGAGTGGCGAGATCGTGCTCGAAGCTCCCGAAGGAATCATCAGCGAGTACACGATCGCGAGCAACACGATTCAAGCAACACTCGACGCCCCGGGCGCGAACGTCATGATTCTCGGCAAAGCGGAAGATCCGCCGAGCGGCATTCGGCTGGTTGCGATCACCGGCAACGTCCTCGGCAGCCGCGACCGCAACATCCTGATCGACTACGGCTCGCGAATCAGCATCACCGGAAACACGATCTACGGCGGCCAGCGACTGAACTGCGAGTTTCGTAACAGTCGCTTCATTACATTTGGCTCGAACAGCTGCTTCAGCCGCCCGGCCAGTTACGCCAGCGAGACGACCGACGGGATCTTGCTCGACAAGTGTGTTGGCTGCTCGCTCGTCGGAAACGTACTGAACGACTGCCGGTTGGGAAATGAAGAAACTGGCGGATCGATTACCGTTCGCGACTCACAAAACATCGCGATCTCAGCGTCCCAGATCCTGAACCCGCACTTTCGCGGCATCGACGTTGTTAACTCGACGCGTTGCAACATCAGCGGCAACTCGATTCACGAAGACGAGGGAACCGGACGAATGCTGGCCGCGATTCGCATCACCGGCGAAGGTACCGGGAACTGGGTTCACGGCAACTCAGTGAGCGTCGGAACCGACGGCGACATCGAGTGCCAAGAACGGAACGCGCGAGTTGAAGGAAACTACGTGAGCTGAGACACGGTCACTTGTCGTCTTCCTCATTCGACTCCACTTCCCGCTCCAGTCGTTCGAGGATGTGAAGCGCCTTCTCGGCTTGGGACTGCCGGACGACGACTTGGACTGGGCCGGGTGCTTCTGCTTGAAAGCCGGATGTGTAGGAGCCGGTCGTCGTGGTCTCGATGCCTTCGGCTTCCAAGGCAGTGGCAATCGCTCCCGCTTCGATCGCATTGGCGGCACTGTAAACGACGGTCGGCGAGTTGGGATCGGATGTCATGGCGGATAGCTCTGCTAAGGAGTTTGCTATAGTTTGATCGAGCGACTTCATTCACGTGTCTCATTGTACTCCACTGCGATTGCTTGATGGCCCTCCTGCACCTCGACGCTTTGCCGCCTCGCACGACGAAAGGAACGATCGTGCGTTTGCTGACACAAGTCGGCGAGATCGATAAGCAACGCATCGGCACGATCGATATTCAGGGGCGATCCGCGACCGTCGAAGTGCCGGACACTTGGGCGGCGAGATTGGCGAAGAAGCTCGACGGGACCGAGTTGGCGAATCGTCACATCCGTGCTTGGCCCGCCACGGCTCCTTCGGCGGGTGATCGCGAAGATCATTTTGAACGAATGATCCGGCTGTTGGAGATGGAAGGAGATGCGGAAGCGGAACAGCTGTTGAAGTCTCAGCGGCGGCTATCGCCGGCGCAGGCCGAGAAGGCGGGAACAACACTCATCAATTTGACGCTCCGCGACGAAGCAGCCGGTCTCGGCGGTCGCGTGCTGGTGACGCTCGGCAAGAAGTCGCGCGAGCTGCTGCCCTGGACACGGCTCGGAATCGGCTCGCCTGTGCTCTTGTCTGAGCAAGACAGCGACTCATCGTGGCGCGGCGTTGTCAGTTATCGCGCGGGCCACACGATCGAGGTTGCGATTTCGCAACCGCTGCCGCCGGAAGAGGGCAAGCCGACTTACCGGCTCGACCTCTCCAGCGACGAGGTGGCTCGACAGCGGCAACGCGTCGCGATGGAGCGAGCCCGCAGTGCAACGGGTGACCGACTCGCGCAGCTTCGCAATGTATTCCTCGGAGAAGCCAACCCGACATCGCAAACGCAAGACATGCCATCGATCTTCGCCACTTCGCTGAACGAATCGCAAATCGAAGCGGTTCGTTTCGCGCTGGCCGCCGAAGATCTCTCGATGATTCACGGGCCGCCCGGCACGGGAAAGACGACGACGGTGGTCGAGATCATTCGGCAGGCCGTCGCGCGAGGCGAGAAGGTCTTGGCCTGTGCGCCCAGCAACATGGCAGTCGACAACTTGTTCGAGAAACTGTTGTCTTGCGGCGCACGCGTCATCCGCTTGGGGCATCCGGCCCGTGTGATGCCGGAACTGCGATCTCATACGTTGGATCTGATGGTCGACGATCACGATGATATGCGGGTTGCCAAAAAGCTGATTCGTGATGCCCACGCGATGTTTGCTCGAGCCGGTCGATACACACGAGCCAAGCCTGTACCCGGCGAGAAACAGTCGCAGCGAGAAGAAGCCAAAAGCATGCTTGAAGACGCTCGGCGTTTGGAACGCCAGGTCGTGCAACAGATTCTCGATGGTGCGGATATCTTGTGCGCCACGCTCACCGGACTCGATGGCGAGTTTCTGGGACGACGAAGGTTCGAGTGGCTTGTTATCGACGAAGCCTGTCAGACGACAGAGCCAACGTGCTGGATTCCGCTGTCGCGTTGCGAGCGAGTTCTGTTGGCGGGCGATCATTGCCAACTGCCGCCCACGGTCGTGTCGCGTGAAGCCGTCAAGGAAGGTTTCGCCGTGAGCATGTTCGAGCGGCTGATGGATTTGCACGGCGAGCAAGCCGCGCATCGCTTGACCGTTCAGTACCGCATGCACGAGCAGATCATGGACTTCTCGTCGCAGCAGTTCTACGAATCAACGCTGGTCGCTGACGAAAGTGTCCGCGGCCACTTGCTACACGATCTTCCCGGGATCGATCTGTCGGAAACGACTGCTTCACCGATCGAGTTCATCGACACGGCGGGAGCCGGCTACGATGAAGAGCTGGAGCCCGATGGCGAGAGTCGGCGCAATCCCGGCGAAGCGGAACTGATTCGCCGCAAGGTGCAGGCATTGCTCGACGCGGGACTTGCCGCGACGGACATTGCTGTGATCGCTCCCTACGCCGCCCAGGTCCGTCTGCTCCGAGAAGTCGTCGACGTTGAACGCTTGGAGATCGATACGGTCGACGGATTTCAAGGCCGCGAGAAAGAAGCTGTCTTGATCTCGTTGGTGCGCTCCAACGCCAATGGCGAGATCGGGTTTCTGGCAGACGTGCGTCGCATGAACGTGGCCCTCACCCGTGCCCGGAGGAAGCTGGTTGTCGTGGGCGACAGTGCCACGATCGGAACGCATCTGTTTTATCAGCAGTTGATCGATTACTTTGAGCTGATCGGTGCTTATCATACGGTTTGGGAAGAGCCTGATCTGCTGTGACCAATACACACTCTCGAGCGGAGACTACGAATGCGTTGGCACCTTGCTTTCACGTCAGTTGTCATGATTATCGCCACTCAGGTTGCGTTGCATGCTGAAGGAGCCCTGGCCGTTGAAAGCCGCTGGGAAGCGGCGATTCAAGCATTCGAGCAACAGGACGCTGAGCAGATGCCTCGCAAGAATGGAATCGTCTTCGTCGGGAGTTCCAGCATCCGCAAGTGGGATCTGAAGAAGTCGTTCCCTGATCTGAATGCGATCAATCGCGGATTCGGCGGCTCGGAAATGTCGGATTCGGTCGAGTTCGCCGAACGGATCGTGCTGAAGTACGAACCGCGAGTTGTTGTCGTCTATGCCGGTGACAACGACATCGCACACGACAAGACACCACAGCGGGTCCGTGATGACTTCCAGCGGTTCGTTGAGCTAATTCGCGCGAAGCTGCCCAAGACGAAGATCCTCTACATCGCCGTGAAGCCGAGCATCAAACGTTGGGCGCTGATCGATCAGGTGCGCGAAACAAATCGGTTGATCACGGAAGTCGCCGCGAAAGATGATCGATTAGAGTTCGTTGACATCGACAAGCCGATGCTCGGTGCGGACGGCATGCCGCGCAAGGAACTCTTTGTGGCGGATGGCTTGCACTTGAGCGATGAAGGTTATGCGATTTGGACGTCGCTGGTGAAGCCATATCTGACGAGCGATTAAAAGTTACCAGACTTCGCTGAGTGGGATGGCGATGCCCTCGATAAATGTCGGGCGCACGATCTCCGCTTCTGGCTCCAGTTGGTAACGACCGTCTCTTAGAACCAGTTGCTCCAGCTTGTGGTCGAACGGATCGACGATCCAATACTCCGGAATCCCACAGCTCTCATACAGATTCCGTTTCAGGACTCGATCGTGATCGATTGACGAAGGTGATAGGATCTCCACCAGCAAATCCGGAACACCTTTCACCTTCGTTGGTGTCACGATGATCTTTTTGGCGTTCAAGATCACAACGAGATCGGGTTGAACCACATCGTGGTCGGTGAGATGAACGTCAACCGGAGCGTCGTAGAGAACGCCGTGTCCGGCGAGTTCGATCTGCGTATAAAGTTGATACTGAAGCCGCTTGGAAACGTGTTGGTGATAGGTGCTGGGAGCCGCGTTCACGTAGTGGTCTCCGTTAATAATTTCGTGCCGCCGCCCGTCATTGGGATAGCAACAGTAGTCCTCGTAGGTCAGTTTCGTTCTGGACCTCGCTTGCGTCGACATGATCCGGTCTCGCATGGGTGGGGTGATCGGGCACCACTAACTAGCGTATCCTGCGCGGCAAGTCGCGGCAACAACCAAGGTTTAGCGATAGTGTGCTAATAGTGTGGGGGTGCCAAGATAAGCGGGTAAGGGAGTGGATGGAGATCCACTCCCTGCCCGTTATCGCAATGAGGTTGCTTCCTCCTA
>JAQBZB010000334.1 GCA_027622275.1 Planctomycetota bacterium
TCACAAAACACGGAAGGTGCTGATACCCTGTAACTTAAATCGAGTCAAGGCAACTCAAACAGCCGAACTTTGAGGATGGGCCAAATCCATACATTTACGTCGGCGCAAATCCGTTGACCCGAGTTGATCCGGGCGGTGACTTCGCGTGGGCTCCGGGCGCAATTGGATGCGCGATCGGTGGAGGTGCCAGTTTTCTTACTGGCGGATCAGGACGCGACGTTGCAGCTGGCTGTGTCTCCGGAGCCGCAACCGCGTATGTGCCATTCTTGAGAGCCGGTGCATTTGTGCGTGGAGCGTCGCGTTTTGCGATAGGTGCCACCTCATCGCGATTCATCGCAGGTGATTCGCTTGGAGGGTCGCTACTTAGTGGATCGCTAAATCTTCGCGGTGCCGAACGAGCTGCGGAACGCGCCCTAAGTAGCGCTGGTCGCTTCGCTTCGCGGTCCCAACTCGTACGAACGGCAAGTCGCGCCGCTTCACGATACCTAAACTCACACGTACGTGGTTTCGCACGCGACCTAGCAAGTAGTTCGATTCTTAATATTGCCGACAAGGTCGGGAGGCGAGTTGCACGCGGCGGGGTCCTCCTCGACCAGGCCGCTGGCTTCGTCGGCGACCTCGCATCAATCACCGGTGCTACGGTCGATCCCGTGACCGGACAAGTTGTGCTTCTCGGCGAAGGCGATGCCGGTGGCAACGTACCCGATCTGCGTCTCGACGACTTTGTTAGCGCTGTTCGCGCCGTCTTCGGCAGCGCCGAAGATCCCGGCGTGACGCTCGATCCCGTACCGGGGCAAGAGAGCAATGTGTCAGTTCCCCAAATCGTCGGTCTGTTCGGTGGGTTGGAAGACACCGATATGGGTTGGGTGGTCTTGGAAGCTGACCGTGTGATGAAAACCCTGAGCGCGGGCAAGGACAATGTCTCGGGTGCGTCTGTTAGTAGCAGTGTCGCCGATTACAAGAGCATGCTCCAGCGTTTCGTCGAGCGTGCGCAAGCTGGTGGTAGTGGGAACGGCAGTTCGCGATTCTGGTTTGTACCGACCGATGTCAAGCTCGTCCGTTCGCCAAATGGCGATAGTTTCGTCTTCGATCAGACGGCGGTGAAACTCAACACGGAAGACAACTTCGTTGGCAACGGTGCGACCGATCCGGATGCGGAAGAATTTGCCAAATGGTTTACGGACAACTACGACCTAATCGCCCAGGAAGAATATACGGTCTACGACTATCCCAACGAGACGGTGGGTGGCGAAATTCCATCACAACTGAAGATCTTCGAACGGCTGGAGCAAGTCGCCAAAGCCACCTCATTTGCTCGTTTTCTATACGACAACAACATCCCCATCGACTTCTCCTGGATCGAGACGTATGAGGTCCCGGTCCGCAATACGCCGCTCGAGTCTCGCACGGTCCAAAACTCACAAGACGGCGGCAACTTTACGATCACGATCACCGGTGGTGTGACGATGGATGCCGCCAATGCCTACGTACCGGGCAACGGCGCAACAGCACTGAGCAACGGGGTGTTGGGCAACCGGCCCGATGAGCTGACTCAGCAGTGGGATGTCAACTTCAACAATCAAGATCAATCGGCGGTCGCGCTGCAGTTGGATTCAGGATTCGTCGATGGCCAGGAAAGCCGGGCCGACGTAGACCTTTCGTATCAAACGCCGGGCGACATCCCCTTTGAGCTGACTCGCTACTATCGCTCGGTTGAACCGACATCTGGCCCCTTCGGCTTTGGATGGAGGTTCGTACCTTTCGATATCGATTTTAATCGCCCCGAGTTCTACAGCAGCTCGCGAAGTCCCTTTGAATACCTGAACGGATTGCATGAGGGCGAGATCCGCATCGTCGATAACACGACAGGCCAGGTGTTGACGTTCGAGACCACGTTCTTGCCCCGCAAAGTGCCTGGTGGCGGATTTGGTCTCAACCAGCGCGCTTTGTTTACCGCGTCCGACACGCTCAGCAGCGATCTGGATAGCGGCTCGATTCCACAAGCGCTGGCTGACAAGTTCACAGGCGTTGGTCAGTCACTGTCCGCAGGTGCTGCGGTGGTGATCGAAAGTGCTGGCAGCGAGTGGCAAATCGTCGATGGTGCCAGACGCTTCGACGTGTCGCTGAACGATAATCCGGACTCGGCCGAGGATTTCCTGCTCGTCACGTCGGGCTTGACGGACGACAACGTTCCGTTGTTCATCCCCGGCGGCAGCGAACAACCGGACGGCAGCACGCTGACTCAAGAAGCCGGCACACTCAATTACATCTTAACTCGCCCCGACGAAACGCAGTTGGTCTTTGACAGCCGTGGCCGACTGATTCAGCGGCTGGACTCTCGCGGGCGCGCGATCACGTACGCTTATACAGGCAATATGGTAACCAGCATCAGCGATGATGCCGGACAAACCATGACGCTCGCCTACGACGCACAGGAGCGAGTGACCCAGGCGGTGGGAGAGGGAGGCGAAGTCGCGACCTACACCTACGATGCCAACGGCGATTTGGCTACTGCCACGCGTGCTCGCCAGGCCGAGAATATCACGTATGGCTATCAATATGATGCAGATCACCGGATCACCCTGGTCACGATGCCGGACCAGGTGGTGGACACCACTTCGGTAACCGACATTTTGGGCCGGGTCTCACAGAGCGGCGATGCCCGCAGCAATCAATTCCACAGTGATTTCGACCCCGCCACGCGTACGACGACGACGACCGACATGCAGAGCGGTACGACGGTCGTCGAGCGAACTGACTCGCAGGGCCGCCCCGTCCAGAGTACTGATGAACTAGGTCGTACGAGGAAGTTTTTCTATGACGTAGTACGAGTTTTCGCAGGTAACTACGATCCCGTTACGAATCCAAATGCTTGGTCCTATGTACTGACGGCCGGCTCGAACCGCCAGCCTTCGCTGGTCATTTCGCCCGATCCAACGCGACCGATACTCTTCTTCGAATACGACGCCAACGGCAACGTCACTCGATCGGAAGATATCGCCCGCGGCGGCGACGCAAACCAGGACGGCATCGACGACAATCCACTGTTGTTTGTGTATGACGCCAACAACAATCTGGTTGCATCCACGGACGCGCGACGCATCGTCACGCAATATACCTACGAGGTTCTCGATGCAGGAACTCCTGCCGAGCGCACAACGAATCGGCAAACGTCCATGACGCGCGCGGTGGGGACCGCGGTCGAAGCGACTTGGAATTGGACCTATGACCCAATCACCGGCTACCTTGTCCAGCAGACCGATCCTTCCGGCACCGTCACAGAATACGCGTACGATGCGTTGGGCAATCAGACCAGCCAGACCGTGGCTCCGGGAACAGCTGGCGAGACGGTGATGAGTTACACGTACGATGCATTCTCCCGCCGCCTGACGGAAACCGACAACATCGGCCGAACCACCACTTTTTCTTACGACGGCCGCGATCGGCTTCTGTCGACGACGTTGCAAGGGCCGCCGCCGCTTGCTTTCTCGAGCACTTACGAGGCAGCTACGGGTCGCAAGCTGACGGATACCGACTTCAACACGAACCTCACTCAGTACACCTATGACGCGACGACCGGTGACCTGACCGAAGTGGATGAAGAAGGTGCGGTAACGAAGTTTGACTACGACCGGTTCGGCAACCTCCAACGGTTAACCGATCCGGTGGGCAACGTGACGTTGTTCGAGTACGACGACTTGCAGCGGCTTGTACTCACCGTGAGTCTGGGAGCGACACCTCGCATACTTAAGGCAATGGGAAGTCCGGAAGATATCGTCATCACCTTTACCGAGCCCATCGACACGGCGCTGATCGATAATGGAACGGACGTTGTGGTCGAGAATTCACTCGGGCAGCAGGTCACGGGAACGATCAGCTTTGACGCGACAGGCACTATTCTCACCTGGTCAGCGGATGGTGGCAATTTAGCGCCGGACACTTATTCGGTGACGCTTCGCTCTCAGAACTTTGGCGACTTCCAGGGCCTGGATGCCACGCTTCTGGACGGCGAGTACTTTGGATCGTTCCCTACCGGCGACAATACGGCCGGTGGTGACTTCGATTTCGACTGGCTAGTGGACGACCACGGCAACAATTCCAGGTATGCGACACCCGTTCTTATCCCGAGCAACACGGCCGGCGACTTGGAATTTAACGGCGATGCCGACTGGTTCAGTTTCGACGCCGTCGAAGGCAGCCGATTCGGTTTCGAGGTGGTCTTCGATTCGCTGTTGGACTCAGTATTGCGGCTTTATGACCTGGACGGTGAAACGCTGCTTGAACTCAACGACGACGTGGATGCCGCCAACGGCGAGTTCAATTCTCGCATCGATTGGGAAGCTCCCAGAACTGGAACGTTTTATCTCTCCGTGCGTGGTTTCGCTGATCAGCGAACTGGGACGTATCAATTGAACATGGAAGCCTTGGCCGACGATCACTCGGACGATCCTGCATCCGCGACCGAGATCGAGGTTCCCAGTGTAACGCCGGGACATCTGGAATTGTCTTCGGACGCCGATGTCTTTTCGTTTGCTGCTACAGCGGGAGAAGAATATCGGATTACCACCATCCTGGACGGTTTGGAGAACGCGCTGGAAGATTCGTTCATCACCATCTTGGACACGGACGGACTGACTCCGCTGGCGACCAACAACAACTTCTTCACGGGCAATCCCGCCGCGTTTTTGTTCTGGCAAGCTCCTACGACGGACACTTACTTCATCGCGGTTACCTCGTTCAATAAGCAACACGACGGTTTGTATGAATTGGCGGTGTCGGTGGACGACCACGGTGACTACACCGGTGTAGCGACGACCGTGGCAGTCGATTCCCAAACCGCTGGTGATCTGGAAGTCAAAGGAGACGATGACTGGTTTTCGATCGCCGTCACCGCCGGTAACGATTACCGGTTCGATGTACTTTTGGGAACGCTCGAAAACTCTCGGCTAGTCTTGGTCGGATCGAACGAAACAACCGTTTTGGATGTCAACGACGACTACAACGGGCTGGGATCTTCCATCTTCTGGAACGCACTCACTACGGAAACCTACTACTTGCGCGTGGACGGATTTGACGGGGCGGGCACTTATACGTTCGGGGGCCGCCAGCTGATTGACGACCATGGCAATGATTCCACCACGGCGACCGCTGGTCTGGTGCCCAGCACAACGGCCGGAGACATCGAGATGCCGGGCGATGTAGACTGGTTTAGCTTTAACGTCACCGACGGCGTTCTCTATCGAATCGAGACTTCTCTGGTCAACTTGCCTGATTCGGCTTTGAAGCTGTATGACACGGACGGTCAAACGGTGCTTGAGGAGAACGACGACTTCCGCGGCCTGCGATCGCGCATCGATTGGCGAGCCCCCGCCGATGGCACCTACTTTGCCGAGGTACTTGCTGTCGGGGCCATGACGACCGGCACTTATTCGATTTCCGTGACTGAGCTGGAAGAGATCGCGCCCACGGGCAGTCTCGTCAGCCCGACGCCAGGTACATTAGTTGTATCCGATCAAGGCTATGTCGAGATCGCCTGGGCCGACGTCGGACTGGGTATCGACACGGTCACAATTGACAAAAGCGATATTACGATCACCGGCGTCACGGTAACGGGCGTCGAAGATCGAGGCAGCGGCGTGTGGAGGTACAGCTACTCGGGCGATCTACCGGATGCCGTTATCGAGGTGACGCTGTTGGATCTGCACGTTGCCGACCTGGCGGGCAACTGGAACACACAGACCGTAGAAACTTTCACGTTTGATTCGCGCGACCCGACCGTCCAAATCGTGCCAGTGTCGCCCGATCCCCGTTCAGATGCGGTTGGTGAAATTCAGATTGTCTTCGATGAAATCGTAAACGGATTTGGATTAAACGATCTGCAACTCACTCTCGATGGCGGCGCGAATCTACTCACCGCCGCGACGCTGACGACGTCGGACAACATGAATTTCGTATTGGGAAACTTGACTGACGTAACCGGCGCACTGGGCAGCTATCAGTTGACATTGAATGCGTCTGCTTCGGGCATCGTTGACACACAGAGCAAACCACTCGCGAACGATGGTTCAGAGAATTGGGAAGTTTTGCCGCTCGGCCGGATTAACGGTATCAAGTTCCACGACTTGAACGCGAACGGTCAACGCGACACTGGCGAACCCGGAATCGAGGGCTGGGTTATCTACCTGGATCTGAACAACGACCGCGAATTGGATGCCGATGAGCCTTGGACGACGACCGGAGCGGATGGCAGTTACTCGTTCACGGACTTGCAGCCCGCGACATACACGGTGGCCGAGCAACCACGCGAGGATTGGGTGCAAACGCTGCCCTACGCGACCGTGGGAGTACCGGGAGGGGCGGCGCCGCTGGGAGCGGGGATGCTGGGAGCGGGGATGCTGGGAGCGAGAACACTTGACGCAGGGTTGGTAGCAAGATCCGACATCTCTCCTCCTGACACGCTTCCGCCGCTGGTGCCCGCGGAGCCGCCAGTCTTGACGACCACCGGGTCTCAGGCACCGGTCAAGATGTTCGACGATGGCGGTGAGTCGCAACTCCTCAGTACTCCGACCGCTTCGCAATCCCTCGTCGAGTTCGATGAGTTCTGGGCAGATCCGCGATTCAGTGGCATCAATGGCCGCGGCTACAGCGTGGTCGTGTTGGATAGTGGAATCGACCTGGACCATCCTTTCTTCGGCCCCGATGCCGATGGTGACAATCAAGCCGACCGCATTATCTACCAGTACGACTTTGCCAACAACGACAACGACGCCAGCGACAACGACGGGCACGGCTCGCACGTTTCCAGCATCATCGCGTCGTCAGATGATACGTATGGTGGCATCGCCCCTGCTGCGAACATCATTCATCTGAAGGTTTTCACAGACTCCGGTGAAGGCAGCTTCGCTTATACGGAGGCCGCCTTGCAATGGGTGGTCGCCAACGCAGCTGCTTACAACGTCGTCAGCGTGAACATGTCGCTAGGCGATGTCAATCTGGCTACGGGACTCGGTGGGAACTACTTCACGTCGCGAAAGCTATTCGGGATCGACGACGAGTTGGAGGCTCTGGCGACGATGGGCATTCTGCCTGTCGCGGCGGCAGGCAACGACTTTTTCGGCCTCAATAGTGTCCCCGGCGTTGCCTATCCGGCTGCAGATCCTAATGCAATCGCAGTCGGGGCCGTCTGGAACGGGAATTACGGGCCGTTTATTACCAGCAGTGCCAAAGACTTCACCACAGGTGCGGACCGCATCACAAGTTTCTCGCAGCGACACGATTTGCTGACCGACATCTTTGCGCCTGGAGCGTTCGTCACGGGTGCAAATGACACCGGTGGTACGTTATCGACGTTGGGTACGAGCCAAGCGACGCCGCAGATTGCCGGTATCGCCGTGTTAGCGCAGCAATTGGCGGAACGTGAACTGGGTCGGCGGCTCACGTTTCAAGAGTTCGTTGGGCTGCTGCGTTCGACAGCCGTAACGATAAATGACGGCGACGACGAGGACGATAACGTCACCAACACCGGGCTCGACTTCCCTCGCGTGGACATGTTCGCCCTCGGCGAGGCCATATTGGCGATGGCGGGACCCGCTGACGGTACTTACGAAGTAATGCTCGAGCTGGGCGAAACCGCGACCGCCAACTTTGGGAATGTCGAGGTCACCGGTTGGGCTGAACGCGACGGCCAAGCAGGTAGTTCGCCAGACGATTCTACCGAAGACGTGGCGATCGATCCGGTTGGGAATCGGATCTTCATTGGCAATCGCTACTTTGTAGGTGATGCCGGCAACAATCCTGGCGACGCCGACTTTTTCGTGGTTAAACAGTCGCCGAGCGGAGCGGAGCAGTGGCAGCGAGAGATCGTCGGCAGCGACGACAATCGCGCGCGACGCGTAGCTGCAGACTCCGCGGGAGGCATTTACGTTGCCGGTTCTTTCAAAGGTGCGGTCGATTTAGATCCCACGGCAACTCATCCAGGCGACGTTGATATCCTGACCAGCGCTGGTAGCTACGACGCGTTTTTGATGAAGCTGAACGCCGATGGTGTTTTCCAATGGGCGGTGCGGCTTGGCGGCAGTTCGGGCATTTGGGACCGTGCGAGTGGTTTGGCCGTGGATGCCAGTAATAACGTCTACATTACCGGAGAATTTGGTGGTACGGTGGACTTCGACCCGGCTCAGACGCATGTTGGTAACACTGACATTCGGACTAGTCGCGGCGCTGCGGACATCTTTGCCGCGAAGTATAGCCCTGAGGGAGTTTTTCTTTGGGCGTGGAGCGCCGGCGGCGCTCAGAGCGATTCAGGAATCGCGGCATCTGTTGATTCCCGTGGCCACGTCCATCTGACCGCTGGTTTTCAAGGAGATGCCGATTTTGATGGTGATGGGATAGCTGATCGGACAAGCGCCGGCAGTTCTGATGTCGCCCTCATAGAATTGAACAGTGCTGGCGAACTCGTCCGATTCGATACTTTTGGTGGCACAGGCTTCGATCAAGCGACGGCCACTGCCATTGATGAGAGTGGGAACCGGTTTGTCTCGGGCTTGTTCCAATCCACTGTCGATTTTGATCCAACAACTGCGGGTGTCCAGACGCGAACTTCGCTTGGAAGTTTCGATGCGTTCGTGCTTCGCCTTGGCCCGACCGGCAGCTTCGATTGGGTTCGCCAAATTGGCGGAACGTTGGACGATCGAGCGAGAGACCTCAGCATCGATTCCCAAGGCGACATTTTAGTCACAGGCTATTTCAGTGGTACGATCGATTTTGATGATTCCGCAGCTGGCGTCGTAACCCGGACGAGTCAAGGTGAGGACGCGTTCTTGGTGAATTTCAACGCGGCAGGCGAACTTCGACGGGTCGAGCAGATCGGGGGCACCGGGGACGATCGAGTTGAAGCTATCGCCACCGATCAGACGAGTGCGGGAGCGCTTGCTGGGTTTTTCAACGGTACGATCGATGTGGATACCGGCAATGGCACAGAAACGTTAGCCAGTTCCGGCGGAAAGGACGCGCTGCTACTAAACCTGCTACTCCCAACGGAGAGCATAACTCCAACTGGTGTCGAGTTGGCGGCGATTAGCGACACGGGCTCGTCATCGTCCGATCGTATTACGCGATTCGACAACAGCGAGGCAGCCTACCGTTTGCAATTCAAAGTACAAGGCACGATACCGGGCGCGACCGTCGACTTGTTTGCGGCCGGCACGTTGATTGGATCAAGCCTGGTAACCGGTCTTGAAACAACGGTTTTGACCAACGGTACATTTGATTTAACGGATGGCATCCATTCGATCACGGCTACTCAGATTGAGCCCGGTAAAACTGAATCGGAATTTTCACCAGAACTGAATGTCACGATCGATACCGTGGCACCCGCTGCGACCATCAACTCCACGACTACTGGTGATACGACGCCACCGTTAAATGGGACAATCGACGAATCGACAGTGGTCTTCGAAGTGACAATCGATGGAGCCAGTTACACCGCCTCGAATAATGGTGATGGATCATGGAACTTGGCAGACGACGTCATCGCGCCGCCTCTGAAGGTGGGTGTCTACGACGTAATCCTCGAGACTACCGACTTGGCAGGCAACGTTAGAAGTGCGAGCAATAGCGGGGCAGTGACAATTACGGCCACGCTGAGCATTGCCAAGACTGACGGCACGGAAGGCGGTGCGGACGGCAGCTTCACGATTACACAGAGTGCGGTCAGTTCCACGGCGACGGTGGTGAGCTTGACCGTGGGCGGTACGGCCACCAGCGGCA
>JAQBZB010000335.1 GCA_027622275.1 Planctomycetota bacterium
CGAGCGCGGCGGCTTGCAGCCCTTCGGCTCGCACTTCATCAGCAGCCGTCAGCAGCGTCCCGGCACCGAACCAAGTCGCCAGGATCGTCAACCAAGCCAAAGACAAGGGCAAACTTCGGCCCGCAACAAGGAAGTCTTCCGTGTCCTTCACGCGCCGCTGGGCGATCCAGCCGATGACGTACATCATCAACAGGTAGAGAACGAGCGTAGTACCCAGCAACCACCGCAGACCAATTGAGACATCCGCGTTCAAGTCCGCACGTTCCTACAAGATGTGTAAGGCTCAACTGCCCGCCGCGCCGCGAATCAACGTGACCAGCTCATCCGTCCCCAGCCGTCCGGCGGATTGCGTCCCTTCCATAACGCCCGCCACGAGATCGCGTTTGCCGTGGTGCATGTCGAGGATCTGCTCTTCGATCGTGCCGCGGGCGATGATGCGATAGACCATCACGGGGCGTTCTTGGCCGATGCGGTGAGCGCGGTCGGTGGCCTGGTCCTCGACGGCTGGATTCCACCAGGGGTCCATGTGAATCACGTAATCGGCGGCCGTCAGGTTCAAGCCCGTTCCGCCAGCTTTCAACGAAATCAAAAACGCATCCGAGTTGCCGTTTTGGAAGGCATCGACTCGCTCTTGCCGCGTCTTCGCGGGTGTCGAACCATCCAGATACTCATACGTGATGCCAGCGGCATCGAGTGCTTGCCGGATCAAGGCCAGGTACGACGTGAACTGGCTGAAGATGAGAGCGCGGTGCCCTTCTCCGCGCAACTCTTGCATGGTCTCGACCAGCAGATCGAGTTTGGCGGAAGTCCCTTCCCACGCTGCATCGACCAGGCCCACGTGACAGGCAAGCTGTCGCAGCCGGGTGAGCATGGCGAGGATGCGGAATCGCTGGTCTTGCGTGTCGGGCAAGCCGACGATCTGGTCGATCTCGCCCACGGCGGCCAATCGCATCTCGTCATAGCGACGACGCTCTTGATCGCTCAGTTCGACATACAGGTTCATCTCCGTTCGCTCGGGCAGCTCCTTCAGCACTTCTGATTTCGTGCGGCGCAACACGAACGGGCGGATCACACGAGAGAGCGCGACTCGACGCTCGTCGTCATTATCCTTTTCGATCGGTGCCGCGAAACGATCGCGGAAGTCCTCCCAGCTTCCAAACAAACCGGGCGAGACATTGCGAAAGATACTCCACAATTCGCCGAGGTGATTCTCCATCGGTGTGCCCGTTAACGCCACCGTCCAATCGGCTTTGAACGTGCGAATCGCCTGTGATGTTTTCGTACGGCTGTTCTTGACGAATTGAGCCTCATCCAAGATCAAGGTGCCCCAGTTCACCTTGCCGAGCGCATCGGCGTCGCGTAACGCCAACCCGTAGCTGCACACCACAATGTCACTCGCCCCGACACCGTCCAGGAACTCGGCGCGATCGGTCTCGCGATACAAGTGGGCCTTCATGTCGGGCGCGAACCGTTCGGCTTCGCGCACCCAGTTAAAGCCGACCGATGTCGGCGCGATCACTAACGCGGGGCCAGTTTGCCGACGGTCGATCAGCACCGCAAGCGCCTGAATCGTTTTGCCAAGACCCATGTCATCGGCCAGGCAGCCACCCACGCCCCACTCGGCCAAACGCCGCAGCCAGCGATAGCCGTCGAGCTGATAATCTCGCAGCGTGCCTTGAAAATCCTCGGGCGGCGTGGGGTCGAGCTTCTGGGCTCGGTCCAACCGCGAGAGGCAATCCCGCCACGCTTTCGGAGCCTCGAAGTCGATGTGTGTTTCCAGCAAGTCTTGGACGATCGGTGCCGCCGTCGAGCTGATCTCAAACTGCTTGCGATTCTTGTGTGCGACATCGCGAAGCTGCTGGAGCTTCTCGCGCAACTCGGCCGTGATCCGCGCCCAGTGGCCCGGCTGGATCTCCATGTATCCGGCCGCCGGCTCGCTATGGATTCCGTTCAACAAATCGGCGAGTTGGAATTCATGCTCGCCGATCCTGCAACCGCCGTTCAATCCAAACCAATCCCGTTTCTTGGATACTTCAACGCGAACATTCTTCGCGGTGACCGACCCCACAATACGAATCGACTCGGCGGACTGGGGATGCCACGCCGCTTCAAATCCGAGTTCGTTGGCCTTGGTCTCCAAGTCCTCGAGCAGACGAAGTGACTGTTCGAAATCCAGCAGCCGCCAGTTCCACGGGGAAAGCGAATGCGCCCGGTCGAGGTTCAATTCACGTTCGATCGCTCGAGCCTTGGTGACTTCCGCATGAGGGTCGCGCTGACATTGAACTGGCTTGTCGTCGCGAGTGTCCGGGTACAGCAAAGCTCCTTCGCCCGGCAAGAACACGCGTCCCTTGGCGTCCTTCACACGCATCCCGCATTCCAGGTGTCCCTGCTGACGGGAGCGTAACAGCACGACCGGCGTTGTCCGTTCGGCTACGATCGGACCGGCCAGCGACTCCGGCATTTCGACGGGCGTGGTCTGGCTGATTTCGGCCAATCGCTGCCGCAAATCTGTCAGCCGCTCGCGCGGGCAGCGGACGTCCTGAACTAGAATTTTCGCTAACTCGCTTTGGCCTTTGTCGCACCGGCACACCCATACCAGCGGCCGCGTGTCGCTGCGAACGATGATTCCGTTGGCGTAGATGGTTAAGTTCATGCTCTCACCCGGTACCATAGGCAACGCGATCTTCAGCAGTAATTCCGAGAAGTCTTCGATAACACGGATGCCGAACGCAAAGCGGCGGACTTCCACCGCATCGTCCTCCAGCAAGACCGCATCATGCCCCACGAGTGCATCGACCGCTTCGATCATGTCGAAGACCAACTTGGGTTGACTGTAGTAGCTGTAGCCGTAACCAGATGTCTGCTGGCGTAGTGCCTCGACGACTTTGGCATCGGCCGGTGAAGTGATCAACTCTGGCGCGTGACGCAGTGTATCCAAGGCGACTCGCTGTCCCTTCGTCCACCCGCCGCCGCGTTTCTTTGGACGTTGCTTCAGCGGAATGAGCGTGAGCCCTTGGTGAGCGGCTTCGAGCTTCCACGTCAATCGGGCAGCTGGTGTTTCATCGCCATCGGTGTCTTCGTGCGGCAGGCCGGGACGCGTGGCGAGGAAGTGATCGAGCTGTTCCAGAATCATGGGAGTGTACGTCAACGCTTTTGCCTGCGGTGCCTTCACCTGCGGTGCCTTCACTCGCGATGGACTTGGCTGCGGTGCTCTTGGCTGCGGTGCTCTTGGCTGCGGTGCTCTTGGCTGCGGTGCTCTTGGCTGCGGTGCTTTCGCCCCTTCTCCGCTGATCGTGGCCCGCAAGGATGACGAACGGTCGCTCAGCTCGGCCAACAGGTAACTCGCGAACCGATATGTGTGCTCGCACGGTTGCTGTTCTTGAGACCGCTCGCAACTGCAACCGCCGCCGTAGTTGGCGATCTCGCTGAAGTCGATCGAGAGAAACACTTCATACACGTCACCCAAGGCACGGCAATTCGCCGAGATATAGCCGCTTGGTGACAAATTCACGGCATCGAACGTACATCGCAGCTTCTTTGCCCGCTTCTGAATCTGGTGCGAATGAGCATCTCTAACGCCGTGAAGTTCGTCGATCCAATTCTCGATCGTGACCGCTTCTACGTCTTCAAGCTCGAAGTCCGGTTCATCATCGTCCAACAAACCCCCGATGTTACCCCGCTCAAAGAGCTTCGCCAAACCCGCCAGAAATCCGCCACGTGGCGTCCGTGCTTGTTTCCTTGTCATTGCATCCTTTCCATCGACTCGATCTACAATCCGTTGGAACAACATGGCACTGGCTGTGCGAGTGGCATTGCCTTTGTTCTAACACGCGGGCCAGTCCTGAGACGAGACCACTTTCCAGGAGCGTCGACATCCACGACGACAAAATGCAAATGTCGATTGCCGATGTCGGTTCGGTCGAGGAGCCGGCCCACGCGCGCTACCAGCGTGTTTCCAACGCGGCTTGCTTCGCGGCTGCCAATTCCGGCTCCATGTCCTCGAAGATCTTGCCCGCGCCGTTGTAGAAAATGCGGCCGATTAGCAAGTCGGTCAGATTCCCTTTATGCTCGGGGTGGGCCTTCATGAATCGGCCGAAGCTGAATTCGTTCGTGTAGTACGCATCGACGAGCTTGCGAATCCACTTCGTGCCGCTGTGGAAGTCATCCACCCAGCGACTCAGTTGCTTCGCCGACGTGTCCCCGATTCGCAGCCCTTCGATGATCGTATCGGCGGCGTGCTCGCCCGACTTCATCGCAAAGTACACGCCGGAAGAGTAGATTGGATCGATGAATCCCCAGGCGTCGCCAACGAGTACCCAGCCATCGCCGGCATGTCGAGTCGTCTTGTACGAGAACTCCTTCGCCACCCGAAACTCGCTGGTCAACTCCGCATTCATCAGCCGATCGGCCAGCGCCGGGCATTTGACGAGTTCATCCTCGAAGATATCTTCCGGCGTGCCGCGATCCTTCAGCAGGTAGTCGCGGTCGCCAACCACGCCGATACTCGTGATGCCGTCTTGGAGCGGAATGTACCAAAACCAGGATTTCTTCTCGTTGGTGTGCATGATGATGGTCGCACCGCCATGATCGCCGGGATCGCGAGTCGCGTTGCGATAGTATCCCCAAATCGCCACCTTCTTGAGGTCCGGGTAATCGACCTTCAAGCCCAAGCGATTGGCCAATAGCGCCTGTTGCCCCGTCGCATCGACAACGACGGTCGCGCGAATCTCTCGCGGCTCTGCGCCTTGCTGCTGGATCTTCGCACCAACGGCACGATCATCCTCGAACAAAACATCGAGAACACGCGTCTGGTCCAAACAATCGGCACCTTTGTCGGCGGCATTGTCAAACAGCATCTTGTCGAACTCGGCGCGTTCGACTTGCCAGGTTTGACTGCACTCGCGGGGATCGTGTTCTTTGAAGAAGAAGGGATTTGATTCGGCACCCGTGTGACTGACGAAGGCCACGCTGAACTTCTTGACAAAGTCGCTGCTCTTCATCTTTTCCAAGACACCGAGCCGTTGGAGGGTCCAATAGGTTTCCGGCATCAGCGACTCGCCGATGTGATACCTCGGGTGCTTCTGGCGTTCGACAAGCAACGTCGTGTGGCTGGCTTCGGCGACCAAGGCGGCCGTGGTGCATCCTCCGGGGCCACCGCCAATGACCAGACAATCGTAATGATCTCGCATCGAAACAATCTCGGCGTCAGGTGGGAACTGCAACGCAGGTGTGATTCTTCAGGCAGGATGTCGCCTTACCAACCGGCAACCGGTCCAGGCAATCGAATTGTAGCGGGCTGGTAAGTGAGTGTCACGCGCCGACATCACCCACCTCGCAAGGCGATCGTGCTCGCGGACTTAGGCGAGCGGCAGAACTAAACTTCCCAGCAGCCGTGGTCGCCAGACCGTGGGATTCCTGGCAAAACCACGCTCTGGCGAGCGTGGCTACGTGACATCTCATTCTGCCGCTCGCCTTCTGCCAAACCTCCGCTGTCCAATTACTTCACGATTAGTCCCGGTGCCCCGCCTGCCAGCGTTTTGAGAATTTCGCCACCGGTGCATTTTGTGCTCTCCTAACCCTTTGTGTGTCAACAGTTACCGTGATCTCGTCGAGCACAGGTGCGGTCCGCCCGCCGGCCTTATCTGCCATTGCAAATCCGCGGATCGCTGGTAAATTGTTGTGCTTAACTTGTTACAAGTGTTGTAAGTAAGACGGAAAACAGTCCTGGCGGAAGCAGAGACAACAGACTCCGCCGCAGTGCCACCAATTGCAGTGCCAGTTTTGGCGTTCTAGCTCGCGAGACAGAGTATCCAATGACGATCACGAAAGAACGGAAGCAGGAAGTCATCCAGGGTTATAAGAAGGGCGATAACGACACAGGTTCGCCTGAAGTGCAGATTGCGATTCTCACGACCCGGGTCAACAGCCTGACCGAACATCTTCGTACGCACAAGAAGGACTATGCCAGTCGGCGTGGGCTCTTGGCAATGGTCAGCCGACGTCGTCGCTTGTTGGACTACCTACGCAAAGTAGATGCACAGCGGTATCTCGACATTATCGGTCGACTTGGTATACGGAAGTAACACCGTATCCGGAAGCAGCCCCGCATTCAGACGTATGAATGCTGGTGACTCCCTGTCTCTCGTGCCAGGACGCATGCAAAGGACAGGAAAAGAAGTGAAGGTTCGCGTAGAAAAGCAAATTGGAAAAAGTACTCTCTCGTTCGAAACTGGTCTTCTAGCAAAGCAAGCTGCGGGTGCTGTTCTCGTGCAATACGGCGACACGGTCGTCCTTGTTGCTACTGCCTCCGGCCCGCCGCGGGGGAATCAGGATTTCTTCCCGCTGACTTGCGATTATCGTGAGCGAACGGCTGCTGCTGGTAAGTTTCCTGGCGGCTTCATTAAGCGCGAGGGCCGTCCCACGACCAAGGAAACATTGACCTCACGGTTGATGGACCGCCCGATCCGTCCCTTGTTCCCCAAGGGCTATTTCAACGAGGTTCAAGTTCAGGCATTAGTCGTCTCCAGCGATCGGCAGAATGACTCCGACGTCATCGCCATGAATGGAGCTTCCGCGGCGCTGCACGTTTCGCCGTTGCCGTTCGAGGGGCCGATCGCTTCCGTTCGCGTCGGTCGCGTCGGCGGCGAGTTCGTGCCGTTTCCGACTCAGGAAGATCTCGAAGAGAGCGATCTCGACTTGATCGTCTCTGGTTCGAGCGACGCCGTGCTGATGATCGAAGGCTTCGCTCGCGAACTGCCTGAAGACGATATGGTGAACGCAATTCTGTACGCTCACGATGTCATTCGTCAGATCTGTGACATGCAACGTGAACTGGCGGAAAAAGTCAGTGTCCAAAAAGATCCCGTCGAGACGGCCGATGACGATGGCCTCTTCGGTCGCCTTCAAGAGCGATATTACGACGAGTTCAGAGCGACCAAGCAAACCGAAGGCAAGCAGGCCCGCAGCGAGGCTTGTTCGGCCGTCAAAGCAAGGGCCATCGCCGAGTTCATTCCCGACCCGACTGCAGCCGACGCGATCTGCCGTGATCGCTTCTCGAATGTCTGGCACGATCTCGAAGAGAAGGTCGTTCGTGATCTGATTCTCGCCGGAACGCGGCCCGATGGTCGCGACAGCAAGACGCTTCGCAATATCGAGTGCTTTGTCGATCTGCTGCCACAGGTTCATGGTTCCGCAATTTTTCAACGTGGCGAAACGCAAGCGCTGGTCACGATTACTTTGGGAACCGGCAAGGACGAGCAGCGCGTCGATGGATTGTTCGAGGAGTATTCGAAGAAGTTCATGCTCGACTACAATTTCCCTTCGTTCTCGGTCGGCGAGTGTCGTCCGATCCGTGGGCCAGGCCGACGCGAGATCGGGCACGGAGCGTTGGCGGAGCGGAGTGTGAAGCCTGTCCTGCCAAGTCCCGAAGATTTCCCGTATACGATTCGCGTCATTTCTGACATCCTCGAATCGAACGGATCGTCCTCGATGGCTTCGGTCTGTGCAGCCACTTTGGGCTTGATGGCAGCAGGTGTGCCGATCACGAATCCGGTGGCTGGTATCTCGATCGGATTGGTGAAGGAGTCGGAAGACCGGTTCGTTCTGTTGACCGACATCCTCGGCGACGAGGACCACTTTGGTGACATGGACTTTAAGGTTGCCGGAACGCAGGATGGCATCACCGGTATTCAGCTCGATCTGAAGATCAACGGCATCAGCGAAGCGATCATTCGCGGTGCGTTGGCTCAAGCCCGCGAGACGCGGATCGAGATCTTGAAAAAGATCCTGCTGACGATTCGCGAGCCGCGTGCCGAGATTTCCGTCAACGCTCCTCGGCTGTTGCAAATCAAGATCGACTCCGAAAAGATCGGCTTGGTCATCGGCCCCGGCGGCAAGATGATTCGCAGCATTCAGGAAGAGACCGGCACGGTCATCGAGATCGAAGAGGACGGCACCGTCACCGTGGCGAGTACGAATGGCGAGTGGGCTCAGGCTGCGATCAACAAGATCGAAGCGCTGACCGCCAACGTCAAGATCGGCAAGATCTACGAAGGCAAGGTCGCCAGCATCAAGGACTTTGGTGCGTTCGTTGAGATTCTCCCCGGTCGTGATGGCTTGTGCCACATCAGCGAGTTGGCGAATGGTTATGTCGGCAGCGTCAATGACGTTTGCGGCGTCGGTGACATGATGAAAGTTCTCGTGATCGACGTCGATGACCACGACCGCGTCAAACTGAGCCGCCGCAAGGCACTCGAGCAGCTAGGCATTGAGGACGACTTCGTGCCTGGCGAGCGAGCCGCTGCCGGCACTGGCGGCGGTGGCGAAGGTGGCGGCGACCGGGATCGAGGTGGCGATCGAGGACCACGTCGAGGCGGTGGTGGTGGCGGACGCAGCGGTGGCGGCGGAGGACGCGGACGCCGCTAGTTGGCGACCGATAATCAGATTACAAAGGGACGAAGGAAGCAACTTTCCTTCGTCCCTTTTTATTTGCCCGGCGAAGCATTGTTGGCGCGGTAAGCACCGTTCGTGAAATAACTGTTTGCTTTGAGGTGAGCGGTTCGGCGCTAGCCGCCGGTCTTACACAACGCATGAAGAACCGGTGGCTAGCGCCATTCCGCTCAGTTATTTCGCGAACGCTCCTAAGTCGTTTGCCCCGAAGCCAATGGCGGCGGCAAATTGCAACGCCGGCTGGTCGCACCGCGCAACGTCTCCACCGACATTAGAATTCCGTCAAGGAATTCATTGACAAGCGCTTCGTAATCGGGACGGAACAAACGGGACAGGTCTAAATATTGACGAGAAGCGATGTTGATGATAGCCTTCCTGAATGCCCAGAACCGCTCGCGTCGCTCCCGGAGGGATGGTGTTCCACGTACTCAATCGTGGCGTGGGGCGAAGGCGGCTGTTCACCAAGAATCGCGACTACGAAGCCTTCGAGGAAATCATTGAGAAGACGCTGTTGTCGCGGCCCATGCGCATCTGCGGGTATTGCCTCATGCCGAATCATTGGCACCTTGTTCTATGGCCCGAGTGCGACGGCCAACTTGGCGCGTTCATGCAGAAGCTGTCCGTGACCCATGTCCGGAACTGGCAAGAACATCGTCGCCAGGTTGGATTGGGTCATGTCTATCAAAGTCGCTACAAGTCGTTCCCCCTGGAGACCGACGAGCACTTCTATCAAGTGCTTCGATATGTCGAACGAAACGCGTTGCGGGCCAACCTGGTCCAGCAGGCAGAACAATGGCGCTGGTCGAGTCTGTGGCGTCGGCTTCACGGCAATTCCGCCTCACAGTCGATACTGTGCGATTGGCCGTTACCAATGCCGCGCACATGGACGACGATCGTCAACAAGCCCCAGACCGAAGCGGAAGTCGAAGCGATTCGACGGAGCGTGACGCGGGGGCAGCCTTACGGAAGCGAACCCTGGGTCCTAGCAACGGCCAGCGATCTCGGACTCAATTCAACACTACGCCGAAGGGGACGACCGAAGAAAATCACATAATTAGACCTGTCCCGTTTTGTCCGCCCCGGACGGGCTTTCCACCCGCAGGGTCACAATCGAAGGTTTCAAATTCACTTCATGTCAATCTTCCTCCTCCGCCAAGTTTCTTGGCGCAATCCCCTTTCCATCTCCAGTTTGGTGCTGTCGATGCGGATCAGGACGATGTCGTTTCTGTTCCGCAAGAAGTTCTTCGTTGGACTCCTGTCCCCCAACGAGCTTGTCTCGTTGGAGACAAAAGATTCGTGAGTTAGCA
>JAQBZB010000026.1 GCA_027622275.1 Planctomycetota bacterium
GGGCAGGGGGCAGTTAGTTCCATTGCTCCATTTGTGCGGAGACAATCCGCATTCGCTGCAACAGCCGTTCACGGTTGTTCTCGCAGATGGCACCGAGCGTAATGATGGCTGCTCCAAATCCGATGCCGGCGATCCACAGCAGATTCGGATGATCGATCCCACCGCAAATCACCATGGCGATGAGATCGGCGATGAGGAACGCCGCTCCCGTGTACATGAGCGCCCGCAGACGGAGCCCGATGGAGATCAGCAACACGCAGGTCGCCAGGACCATCAACGCAATCAAGTGAAGCCAGGTTTGGTCGACGATGTGGAACGTCGGCGATACCAAGATCGTCAGTGCGCCGGCGTAACGCAGTGGATTGTGCCAGGCCGTTGGAATCTCACGCTTCAGAACTTCGACCAGGATGAGAATCGTGAGCCCCACGGGAATCATGTAGAACTGAGGATCGGAGAGTTTTAGCTCGCTCCAGAGCAAGAGGACAGCCACGTTCAGAATGGCCGCGGACAAGACGGCGAACCCTTTGCTTTGCCGCTCAATTGCCTGCCAGAAGTAAAATCCTCCGGCCAACAGAATCGCCAGGCTGTTCATTCCAAGCCACGGGCTGGCTTCCGGCAAACCCAGCTGCTGAACGACGCCAATCATGACGGCGACGAGCGGGAGCCAACAGCCTGTTGCGGTCAATGGTTTGGACAAGACTTGTGTGGTCGATCGCCGTGAACAAAGGATTCCGCTGACGTGTGCCGCGACGCCGAGTCCCAACAGGACAAACATGGCAACGCCTTGGTCCAGCGAGATGACGCCGAACCACAGCAAATAGCCCAAACCGGCGGTGACGATCGCTTCCGCACTCCACACCCGTGACGCATCTTGTGAGCGAAGCCCCGATCGCAATTCGCTTGCGAACAGCAGTACGAATGCCAGCAGCGCCGCAATCAAAGTAAGCGGCAATAGGGAAGGCTCGCCAAGGGTCAGCAGCAACGCTCCCGCGCTGACCAGCCGCAGGGCCGCTCGTTGAGTCAATGCGATGTCTGCAAGCGGTGTGTGCGAATTGAAGTTCCCTTGCCATAACAGGAGGCTGACCGAGCTGACCGCTGCAACCAGCCAGAGCGAGTCGGCCTGGTAATGCTCCAGCAACTCGAGCAGATGGTCCGCGCCGTGCGTACCGAACTGCATGGCCGCCAGTAAAACGGTCCAGTTGATGACGACCGCGGTTGTTACTCGCAAAACGGGTTGTTGACGGAGGAACGTGAGCAACAGCAGTCCGGCGAGCCCGACGTATCCGGCAGCGCAGATCGAGGTTGAATAGAAGAACAGTTGCAATGCAGAAAACGCTACGAGGATCACGCACATTGTGAGGTCGACCGGTAACGCGATTGCTCGCAGTGCGAAGTAATCGCCTCGCCTGTCTTTATCGCTCGCGATCTGGGCCAGCCGAGATTGAAGCCATTGTGCGAGCGGAATGACGCTGGCCGCGGTGAGCGTCCACGCCAACGGAAGCCACTCGGCGGCATTGGAACCTCCGATCCGAATCAGGCCGCAGCCGACTAGGCCAAGAACACACACGCACCCCAAGAATGCCGGCACCGGTTGTGCTCTCCGTTCCCAGCGGAATTGAGTCGAGTCGTCCGTCGCGATCACTCGTGGGCGTCTTGCGGCATCAAAGCACCAGGCGACAAGAAGGATGTCTCGCATCCAACGCAGTGCCTCGACGGACGCTGCCCCCGAGTGTCCGATCAACTCGTTGATCATATCCGGAACCGCAAAGGCAAGCGTGGCGAACAACAGACCGGCAAAGGCGGACGTGTGATTCACGGTGCCCCAGGCTCGCGTAACGCGATGATTCGGGAAGCGGTCCAGGATGTAACTCGCAAACCACTGCGTGCCGAAGATCAGAATGGCAAGCGAAGTCAGTTCGTTGAATTCCAACGAGGCGGCGATCCCGAGTCGCAGCAACTCGCTGGCCAACAGTCCGTACACGACTCCACTGACAACGGGCCGCGTCCACACCAGCGAATGGACAGCGAGTAGTCCGAAGATGAACAGGCTCACGGCGAACGGGAATGTCTGACTCGCGACACCGATTTGAGTTAGCCAAGTGACGGTAATGCCGATCGACGCGAGTAGTGACACCGTACGAGGCATCTGAGCGATCAGAAAGTGCCGCGTTGGTTTCGCATCCGCCGGCGATAGGCGTTCGATCCAAAGGCTCAAGCGTGGGCCCGCGATGAGCAATGTCGCGGCGGCGAGCGTCGGAAACAGGTAGTACATCTCACTGCCAATGCTCATCCCGAGAACGCCGTTGGCGAACGATACGAGACCACTCGAAGCGATCAGAAATGCGATCATGGCTGCCAGTGCCAATCGTCGAACGCGAAATACATTCGCCTGCCAGGCGAGCAGTCCCGTCATCACGCTCGCGACAGGAAAGAACGCCTTGGCGTGTGTCACCGAAATGGCAAGCAGAAACAGCGAGATGCCGGCGCAAAACTGTCGCAGCGGCTTGGCAAACAGATCCACTCCGCGACGTTCGAATTGCCTCGCCGCGACGACGCAAACGACGATCAGCGGCAGATAGGTCAAGCCGTAGAAGGCATACGGCAACCGCGATTCGTTCAAGGCACTAGCACCTTGGTCGCGAAGTTGCTGGATGAGTTCTTGGAAGAAGACCGGGGAAAAGTTATAGGCCAGTGTGATGCAGCCGAGCATCGCCCAGACAAAAGCGACTTTGCCGGTTCGCCGCGCCACGACCGTCATGAGCGCAGCGGTGAGGATCGCGGTCGGGACGACGGCATAAGGCACTCGCATAAGTAGCCCGGAGCCAGCGAGGCAGATCCCTGCCGCGCACAGAATCAGCCCCATCACCATCGGTAACATGATCGGCCAGGGGATCGGACGGACGAGATCGCCGGTTCGTTCCTGGAAGACGCGTGCAACTGTATCCGCAGTCAACAAGACGGGGATCGCGACTAACACGCAAGCAAAACCGGACCAATCGTGTGGGATTGACTTCGCAAAATTCCAGCCGAAGACGAGTAGAAATTGTCCGCCGAGCAGCAAGATCGGAAAGAAGCCGAAGATCCGCGGCTGGCGATGTTCTTCCGTCAACCAGAACACATGCCGATTGACCTTCACCGAGCCGATTGCGAAAGCCGCCCAAAGTGCCAGCGACCACAGCCAAGTCGATAAGTCGCCGATCTCTCGAAAGCAAGGCGCGATCGCGCCAGCAATACTCAGCGCGAGGTAGCTCAGTACGAACGTAATTTGATGTCCTTGCAGAAAGTGCGCAAAAGTCTTCCGGCTGGCGTAGCCGGCAACCAGCGTATTCAGCAGCAAGAGGCCGAGAGCTGTTCCGTTGCTGACGGTTGATGTCGCCGCCTCCCAGATCCAGGACCAGGAGACGAACGATAACGGAATCAGCAGCACGGTCAGGGCGAGTAACCCCGTGCCTGTCTTTCGAAGGGCGAGATTGTGATAGCTCCAATGTCCCGCGCCGAAGATGGCCGCCGTGTAACCGACGATGGCCAAGAACTTCCACGTTGTATCCAGTTGGTTCCAGCCACGCGTGACCATCATCAGCGATGACCCGAGCAAGATCATCATGCCGGCGGTCAACACCCATTTGATGTTCTTCTCTTGGAGGAAGCTGTCGAGGAACTTAACGACCGGTGATTCGGAGTCGTTGCGTGATTCGGTGCGCGAGTCGGTACTCATGGTGATGCCTTCCCAATTCTCGGAGCCAAGCAGCAGATTGGCTCGTCAGGGAAAGCAAACCAGGGGCCGAACGCGCGAAGCGTTGCTGTGCGGATGCACTAAGTCACGCGGAGCAAGTCGTTTAATGATCGAAGTGAATTGCAAAATTCGACGATCGAGCCTGACCTGCAACTTACCTCCTGCACCTGTTTGTCAGGTGGAAACTGCGGTCCCCAACGGGTTCACCCCGTTGGAACCAGAGATTAACTGGTTAGCAAGATGCGTCTGGAAATCCAAAGACCCCCACGAGCTTGCCTCGTGGGTGAATGAGATGCTTCAAGGCCATGTCAGTGCGCGATCAGACGCCAGCTCCAAATCTCATTCACCGAACGGGACAAGCCCGTTGGGGTCTCGGCTTAACGTCCGTTTGTTTCTAACTCACCAATCTTATGTTCCCACGAGACAAGCTCGTGGGGGACAGATCACCGCTATTCACCAGGAATGTAATTGAGCGTGTAGTAGCCGACATCATGCAGCAGCGGCAAGCCGGCCGCGGAGCGGACGCCAGTCATGTGCAACTCGTGGACGTGACCTTCTTGAAGGCCGTCGACGAAGAGCCGGATGCTGCGATTGTCGGGTGCGGCGACAACTCGCGTGATGGTCGGATTGGTGTGATCGACTTCCGGGCTGCCATAGCTGGCTTGGTAGATATAGGCGTAGGTTTGCAGCTCGTACGACGCGACGTCGGCCGCCGACTTTGGGTCGACTTCGTGAGTAAACGTCAACTCGAAGCCGTCCAGTTTCGCTCGCATCTCGTGGACTTCGAATGGAACTTCGCCGGTCCACACCAGTCGGTCGAGCGAGTAGGGCTTGTTCCCACGCGAGCCCCAACCTCGATTCGTCCCACCGACGAACATTCCATTGTCGGTCATCTTCAGGGACAACGTCCCGGAACCGAAGCCGCTGCGAAACGGAAAGCACACGCCTTGGTAGTGCCCATTGATTTGTTCAAGAAAGACTCGCATGACGGTGCTGTGCGTTTGATCGCCGACGAAGAGCTGATCTTCGAACGGACCGAACTTGCCGCCCGTCGTGTCGCACGCGATGCCGCTGGCCGATTGCCCCATCTTCTGATAAGGAAAGTAAACCGCGGGCGGTTCAAGCTCCGGGATCTTTTTCGCTTCGACCATCATGCGGCTGCCGCTCTGCGGTTCGGTTGGCGGCTGGCCAATGACGCCGCCTGTCAACTCGTACCAGCGATTACCACCAGGATGACCTTGAAACGAACCGGGTTTGAGATGCTTCAGGCTAGAGGTTCCATTCCAAGGCCCTTGATTGTCGGTGTAGAACATATCGCCCACCTTGTTCATGCCGATGCCGCCGGGCGAACGAATGCCGCTGCACGTGGGGAGCAGTTTTCCGTCTGGCGTGATGCGGACGCACCAGCCGCGATAAGGCGCGTTGCTGTCGAACGAGCCGGTCAGGCAAAGTACGACCCAGATGTTGCCTTCCTTATCCGGCGGCGAGCCAAAAGCGTATTCGTGGTAATCGCCGGTAATCTCCCAATCGTCGTTCACGGTTTCGAATAAATCCGCGCGTCCGTTGCGGTTGATGTCCTTCAATCGAGTCAGCTCACAACGCTGGGTCGCGTACAGCCAGTCGCCGACGGCGTGGATGCCGAGCACTTCATGCAAGCCGCTGGCGTACTGCGTCCAGCGAACGTCCACCGGTGGATCGGCGAAGGGCTTGTCGATCAGATAGATGTCACCTCGGCGCGTCGATATCGCGAGCTTGCCGTCGGGCATCAGCTCCAGCCCGCCCGCTTCCAGACTTATGTATGGCGGAATATCAAACGCGATCATACGGTAGTAGTCGCCTTCGGTAGGCGGATCGGCGTGTGCGATCCGTGGACCGACGCTTAAGAGCAACCCGATCGCGACTGTACTGAGCTGAATTCCGCGAATCATTTTGTATCTCTTCGTGTAAAAGTATTACTGCCTGAGTACGTCGGCTGGACGAATTACCAGGCATAGTCTTGAACGATTGACGCTTTGCCGTTTTCCAACTCAACGGGCACGAGCAACTCGGCCTCGCCGCCGACCTCGCGAAGCAATCCACCGGCAACTCGAGTCTTCCAGCGACCATCGACCGCGTACCAACCGTCGTCCTGCGGCACGATCTTGTTGCCGCTCGCCGCGCGGTACCAAAGATTCCTGACGGGCGATTCGGCCGCAATTGTGATCGTACGCTGTGCGGGGGTAAACTGTGCGCTGGAAGTCGCGACAAGCGTGTCTTGAATCGATGTGTTGCCAACGCTGTAGAGGAACGTCGGGCGTTGTGCTTCGCCGAGCCGATAGCCGCCGAACTCGTAGCCCAACTCTTTCGCGGTTTGCGTCGGCCACGAAGCGTCAGGACTGTCGAGGTTCGCGAACGATACGCCCTCTGGCAGCTTCAGCACGTTGTCGCCTAGCGGTGCCTGAAAGCCGGGGCCGCGTCCGAGCCAATGCTTCGAGGCATCCATGAACGCGCCGTGCCACAGCAGAGCGATGCGCAGATTGTTGGCATCGAAAGCTTGATTCAACTTTTCCGGATAGCCGACAGCGATGGCTCGCGGGCCGGCACCTTCGATGAAGTTGCGGTAGATGATCGCTTCGTCATACGCGGTCAGGATGATTGGATCCGAGCCCAGTCCGACCGGCATCGCGGCTTGATCGCCATCGCTGAGGTATTCCCACACGGAATGGATTTGCGTGAGTGCTTTGCCGTCCAACACCGCCGGCAGCAAGACTTGGCCTTGTGGCCACGCCGCGGGCATCCGCGTGCCGGGACGATACTGTTGCGGGTTCAACAGATACTGATAGAACCAGTTCTCTTTCAGACGACGAGTCATCGTCACCATATTGATGGATTGAATTCCGGTCGCCTTCACGTTCCCCCACGTATGACACTTGATACAAGAGAAGCCTTCCGAGCCAGTGAGCTTCCGGCCGGCTGCCTTGATGTGCCGTTCGTCGAAATCAATTGCGATGTCATGATCGGCAACATCGGGATCGGCTTGCCCGAAGGCGGCGACCAAATGGCCAATGTTTTGCGAGCCGAAACGGGGCATGCGTGTGAACATGTACGGCCGGTCTTTCGCGCCGTTGTCGAATACCTGCTTGATCCAGTCGGGCTGCAACTTGGCCCCGACGCCGGTCAAGTGCGGTGGGATGCGGCCTTCGTCTCCCATCTCGGGCTGGTCCGATTTGAACATGGCATTGCGTATCTCTTCAACGCCTCCTCGGTCACCGCGCTGATGGCAGGCGTAGCAATTGAACGCTTCAAGCGCCGCGGTGATCGTGTTCTCCGGCTCAATGGCGAGATCTACGTTTGCCAGTACAGCCGGTAACTCAACCGCTGCCTTGAGCGACGCGCGTTGACGGTCAGTCAGCGAATACTGCGGAGCGCCAGCCGGATTTGCAGATAAGCATCCATTCGCCGGGTTCAACGACGCAAAAGGCTTGGCGGAACGCTCCGGCGCGAGCCGTTTCCCGTCGACTTGCAGCTGATGACACGACGCACACCCGAGCGAACTGAACAGCTGGCGGCCGCGCGCGGCGAGTTCGGCATCGACGACGAACGGCGGCTTGTCGCCCGGCTTCTTCTCCGGCAAAGCGAGAGCATACTCCAACGCTTGTCGCTTGATGCCTGCCCCTTCGAACTCGACTCGCAATTCCTGCTCGCCGCCTTGCTCGAAGTACTCGACTTCAACTTCGTGAACCCCGGCCTTCAGTTCAATGTCGCCGCTCTGGAAAGAAAACGGATGGATGCCGTTCACATCAACGATTGGATTGCCGGCGATCTTCAAACGCGAGCCGTCATCCGAGCCGAGATGAAAGCGATACTTGCCGTCACGAGCGATTTGAAACTTCGCTTGGAACACCACGGCAAAATTGTCAGGCCTGCCGATGTTCACGTCGAAGCTGGCGGTCTTGCCTGACGCGACGGGCGTCAGCGTGCTGAAATCGGGCAACTCCTGCCAGCTGCCCTCGTAGTAGACAAACTCTATGACGCCTTCGGCTTCGAGATTCTTCAGCAAGTAAGAAGCAATGTCTCGCGACTCGTCGTCGTTCAAGTTCAACTGCGGCATCCGGCCCGAGGGGCGCACGTGCAGCGGGTTCTTCAAAAATGCGATCAGACCCGGAATAGAATACTTGGCTTCCATCTCGACCGGCAAAGGAACCGACGTCGGCAGCCGCGGCGAATTCTCGCGGCGGGCGTCGTGACAGGCGACACATCCGACGTCATGGAACAACGCCTCGCCTCGGTTAACCGCCGGCGCGATCGGTCCGGCTTCGAGCAGCTGGCCAGTGGATGCGAGAAAGTGGACGAGGGCTTCGACTTGTTGGTCCCGCTCGGTTGGTGAAGTCTTCGCGAACAAATTCGGCATTGTCGTGCCGGGCTTCGTCTTCTGTGGGTCGGCAAGAAAGGCTCGCAGGAACTCGGGACGAACGCGCGCCCCAACTTCGTTGAGAATGGGCGCTTCCTTCGTCAGCAGCAGAGCTGACAGAATCGATTCGGCCTGGGCCTGATGACAGGCGGTGCAGTTCAATTCGCCAAGCAACAGCAACCCGCCCGCGAGGTCGCTGTCAATGGTCGAGTGAAAGCGTTCGTACCCGGGGACAATCGGGTGGTCGATGCTTTGAGCTGATGCGTGCGGTAGGTCAAGCACGGACGCGATGAGCACGGCTACAGAAATCGCTCGAAACAAGTCGGCACGGCGAGGCAGCATCAGTTGGCTCCAGCATGGCGGCATGGGTTACGGGTGTGGAGGACTTGCTCGCCCCTCGGATTTTTAAAACGCAATGATGTCGGTTGAAAGTCAAACCGGCAACCGGCCCGCCTAAGATAGTTGAAGCAGGAGGCGAGTGCTAATACTCTTCCTCAACCTGAGCGGCCTGCCAGAGTTCGCGATACTTGTCTTGAACGTAGGGGTTCAATTGATCGGCGTATTCAAGCGCAAGTTGATTGGCTCGTATCAATTGAATGACGTCATCGAAGTCGCGAGGTCGATGTGCCGTCGTCATGCCGCAAGCGGTCTTAAGCTCCAGCAGTGTCGGCAGCGAAATGAATGGGATGCCCTCTTTGAGATCCACAGCGGTCGCTTCGGGCAGCGGGAACGCGACGGGCTTGGGCCGTCCGTCGCCGGGGAATTCGCCTGCGATCAGCGCATCGATGTTGACGTTGTTGATCGTGTCGCGGAAATTCTTTGATCCCTCGAATTTGTCAACCCAGCCAAGGCCGATGTGTGCCGCCTTAAACCGCTGAAGGTCTTCGCGACGGATCAGAATATCCACGTCGTCCGTCGTCCGCTTGTGACCATGTGCGTTGGCCGCCATCGCTCCGGCGATCGCAAACGGGATTCCCATTTCGGACAGCGTCTTCGTCAGCCGCCGCATCGCATCGTGTATCGGCGACTTTTCCATAAAGAATAAATCCGCGCGCCGCGCAACTTCTAGAATCGATTCGCTCATAGAGATCGATTGTAACTCAGAGTAACATTGCGGGAAACAACGAAACGTGGGGAGGTCTTGAGACAGCGCAAGAACAACTTGCCCGCCGACTCCAAAACTCAGCCCCGATCCGCTATGTTGGTCGTTGCCTGCCTGTCTTGAACCCCGCCAACAAAGGTTGAAAAACTATGAAGCCGCCACTCGTTGGTTCTCTCGCGATGTTTTGGATGCTGAGTCTTGCTTCAGCGTCCGCGACGGAACTCGTTCGCCTGACTCCCGACAATTGGGACGAATACGCTCCGGCGGGCAAAGAAGTCGATTGCATCTACGGCGATTATGTGTTGCGGAACGACAAGCTCGTGGTCGTGATCGCCGAGCCTCTGCCGACGCGAAACGCGAACATGACGGTGCGAAACAACGGCGCGATGATCATCGATCTCACGCGACGCGACGCGCCCAACGATCAGCTCAGCGCGTATCATCCCAATGGCATGGCACTCTCGTTTCACTCGCCCGACCACGTTGAAATCAAGATCGACGGCGAACCGGTCGCGGTCGACAGCGGCAAGACTATTCGCGGCAGTAAAGTCGAGTGGCAGTGTTCGGCGACTTCGAATTCAGGCCTTGACGTTACGGTTCGTTACACGTTGGCAGACGGTTCGGATGTCTTGCGGGCGGACACGGTCATCCGCAATCCAACGGCCGAGAAGATCGAGTTCAAGGCCAGCGACTATATTCGCGCGGATCGAACCTTCGAATTCGGCAACGATCCGGCGACGGGATTGTTCTGGGCTCACGACGATTGGTTTGCCCAAGGCTACGGTGTGATCGTCGACGGGCGCACTTTGAAACGTGGAGGCAGTCGTGGAGCTGTGCTGGAGATTCAGCGGGAGGGAGATGCCAAGATCTCGCTCGCGGCGAACGAGTCAACGACGATCTCGCGGACGATTTTTCCCGGTGCGAGTTTGCTCGAAGTGCGGGGCATCGCAAATCGAGTGGCTGGTATCGCGACTCGCGGCAACACGTTTCGTGTCTTTGATAAAGCCGGCCCCGTTGTGCATGCGAAACTGACCGTTTCGCTCGCCAGCAAGGAATATGGCTCCGCTCGCACGGACACAAACGGTGAGGTCAAGTTCATGACACCTCAAGACATCGACGAATTCAACTATGTAATCGAGGCGAGCGGCGGACGGCGAGTTGAAGGGACGCACGGCGCCTTGAACGAAGATGCGGTCTTCGTGTATGAACTTCCCGAACTCGGTTACGTCGCCAGCCAGATCACCGACGAATCCGGCAAGCCGATTCCGTGTAAGGTCGCGTTTCACGGACTTGATGCGACGGCGACGCCGGACTTCGGCCCGGACAGCGGCGCGGTCGCTGTCAAGAATCTGCACTACAGCCACAACGGCAAGTTCCGCCAGTCGCTGGCGCCCGGAAAGTACGAAGCGATCGTCAGCTTTGGGCCTGAATACGACGCGGTCTTCAAAACGATCGAAGTGGTTCGCGGCGAAGAGACCGAGCTGTCGGCGAAGTTAAAACGTGTCGTCGATACCACGGGCTGGGTGAGCAGCGATTTTCATAGCCATTCCAGTCCTTCCGGCGACAACACGTCCATGCAACTGGGGCGCGTGCTGAATCTGTTGTGCGAAAACGTCGAGTTCTGTCCCTGCACCGAGCACAATCGCATCTCGTCCTACGTCCCGCATTTGAAAGCACTACACGTCGAACACTTAATGGCGACTTGCAGCGGGATGGAATTGACAGGTGCCTTGGGAACGGTGAATCATCAGAACGCGTTTCCGCTGAAGTACACGCCCCGGACACAGGACGGCGGCGCGCCGGTCACCGACTCGAACCCGGTGACGCAAATCGAACGGCTCGCGTTGTGGGACGACAAGAGCGACAAGTTCGTTCAGGAAAACCATCCGAATCTGTACCAGATCATCGGCGACAAGGATCTGAACAACGAACCGGATGGCGGCTTTGCGGAGATGTTCGGCTTCATGGACGTGGTCGAAGTCCATCCGCCCGAAGGAATTTTTACGAAGCCCGAGAAGGACGACAAGGGACGCCTCTCGCGCAATCCGATCTATCACTGGATGCAGATGCTGAATCTCGGCTACCGCATCCCCGGCGTGGTGAATACGGACGCGCATTACAACTTCCACGAGTCAGGTTGGCTGCGGAATTACATCAAGAGTCCGACCGACGACCCCGCGAAGATCGACACGATGGAGATGGTTCACGCGTCGGAGGCCGGTCACATCACCATGACGACCGGCCCGTTCATAGAAGTTGTCTTGAAGCCGCAATTGCGGTCGATCACACCGTCGGGCATCCCCGGTGACGACGTGATCGCTCCCGGCGGCAAAGCAACGGTCTCCGTCCGCGTGCAGTGTTCAAACTGGCTCGACGTCAACCGCGTGCAAGTCTTCGTGAACGGTCGCCCGCGAAAGGAATTGAACTTCACTCGTCGCGAGACGCCGCAGCATTTCAGCGACGGCGTGGTGAAATTCGAGGCGGACATTCCGTTTGAACTGACCGAAGACGCGCACGTCATCGTGGCCGCCATTGGCGAGGGACTGCAACTCGGCCGCATCATGGGACCGCTCTGGGGCGAGAAGCCGCCGGTCGCCGTGTCGAATCCGATCTTCGTGGATGTTAACGGCGACGGCTTCAAGCCGAACGGCGATCTGCTCGACGTGCCGCTGCCGCTCTCGAAGTGAGTGACTCTCGAAGTACCGCGTTGTGTCATCAGTCATCGAGCAGCGTCGCGAAGTCGCCCTCGGCATCTTGCTCGGCGAGCAGCTGTTTCAGCTCCTTCGCGCCGACCACGCGTTTCCAACTCTTTAGCCATTCCTCGGTGTAAGGCGAATGCGTGATTCGATAACCCGCCGCGCTCGCCAGCGTGACGCTTTGCAAGTTGATGTAGATCTGTTGACGGACGACTTCTTCCTTGTTGCGATCCGCCCACAGATGCCAGCGAATGAGATTGCCGACCAACTCCTGGGCTTCCGGTTGCTGCCACGGGATACTGGGAATGAACAGCGGACCGTTGTGCCACGGTGCTTGCTTGGCGGACGGATCGAACTTGAGGGCAGCCACGACACTCGCCGCAAGCGGACCGGAACTCTCTGATGTTTGTCCAAGGGTTGCGACGTAGCCCGCCGCCGTTCGGCGTACCAGCGTAGTGTTCGACTGTAACATGGCGCGAACGAGCGGCTCGGCGCCAGCCGATACCAGCGAGGGGCCGACGCTTTTCGCCAACACCGGCGAACGGCTCGCGGTGACCAGACGAGCTTCAAATGGGTCGAGGCCGTCGGACGCTTCAAGTTGGCGACAAAACTCCATCGCAATCTGGTCCCCGAGCTGCGGATACTCACCCGCGATGTTCGTCAGTTGATCGAGCGACTGCGATCGAAGGTATTTGTCGAGGCTCGCTCGAACGTTCTCAGCGGATAATGCGTCAGAAATGCCCTGCTTCAGTTGCGGTGTACTTCGGCCGATGCTCAACAATCCCTCAATCGACTCGCCGCCTTCGGAGTCGCGCAGATGGCGACGAAAGGCGAGTAGCAACGGCCGCGTCAGCTCTGGTCGACTGCGCACGAGCAGCGATAGCTCTTCTAACTCGCCTCGCGTTCGCGCCCCGTGGACCATTGCCGCGGCGGCCCAGGACTGTACGAGCGGCGGAACCGATTCGTTCGAGTGGAGTAGCTTTAAGTGACGCATCGCGTCCTCGCCGCCGATTCGGCCAAGAGACACAATCGCCCAGCCGCGTTTGACAAGCTGCGGGTCCCGCGATTGTCGGATCATCGCCGGTACGGCCCGCTCGCCTAACTGCGCGATCTGTCCGGCCGCCTGCTCGGCCGTATCGGAATTGCCGAGCCGGCTCACCAAGATATTCAACGCTGGAATCTTTTCGTCACTGATTCCGACCGAGAGCAGTGAGGTCAACACAACGATCAACGCCGATGCTCCGACGACCGCCGCTCGGTGGCGAGCTGGAGAGCGAAGCGCCGCGAGTCCTCCCGTCATGGCAATGCCGACGACCAGCGTCAGCCATGACCAGCGCGTTTCACCGTCGGGCTGCTGATCAACCGTCGCGATTTGCGGCTCCTCGCGAGGTTCGAGCGAACCCACATACAGACTGCCTGCGACCGGCTCGGCTTGCCCCAGCTTATTCGCGTCGTAGAAGCTCCGGTTGCTGCGTTCGAGCGGCATGTGGTATTCGGCAAACGTGAGGTTCTCTCGCGCGAGCACTTCGCGGGGAAAGTCGCCATCGATCACGGTCAGCGTCATCTTGTCGATCGAGCCCAGCGCAGCGCGGACAATTCGGGATCGTTCGGTGCGCACCTGCCGTCTCACCGCGGCATCGATTTCTGGACCGCGAAGTTTCAAGGCTTCGTTGATCGTAAGCAGATGTTTCTCGTAGGCTTCGCTACGGCTTTCCAGTTGCCGAGTCCTGGCGGCGATAAGGTCCGACGCAAACAGTTCCGCGGCCACGCCGTTATGCGGTTCGGGATCGCGCTGGTCCGCGAGACCGTTCCTGGTGGCGAACGGAAGGTCGTTGATCGTGCCGCCGATGATCCGCAGCGGCAGCGGCTTGGTCATTTGATCGAACAGCTTGAAGCCGGAGATCTGTCGGCGAACAAACTCTTCGGGAATGTTGCGAATCTTGGATGGATTATCGGAGAGCAGGTAGACGACGTTGCGCAGCTCGCCCGGATTATGCACCGAAAGCCGCATCGGCACGACCAACTGGGGAGTGTGGAAGCGAAAGCCCATCGCTTGCACATGCCCATCGAACGACGCGCCTTCGGGCAGCGCGTTGTCGATCGCCCGCTGGCCCGGCTGCGGATCGGCGGCTCGCTTCTGATTGACTTTGGTCTTGACCGCGACGAAGCACCACTTCTGCTCGATATATTCCGGGCAGACGGCATCCATTCCGCTTGGGTAAGCGAATTGATGGTCGTCCATCCAACGCTTCAGCGCCCCCGCGCTGCCTGCGGCGAGCACGGCGACTTCATACATGCCGACCGCTTCTTCGCGGATGACACGAACTTCGTCTTTGGGAACTTGAAACCCAAGACCCCCGCCGCCAAAGCCACCGCCGCCTCCCCCGAAGCCACCACCCATGCCCGCACCACCATACATGCTCGCTTGTGGCCGAACATCGATCACGATCTCCGGCGGATCGATGGCCGCGGCAATCTGTTCGAAAACGTGATCCGGGACTTTGCGGATCGCGGGCGGCGAAGGGAACGGAATCAACATGCCGAACTCGTCGACGTTTCCAGAAAAGCCCGGACGCAGGACGATCGTCTCCACGTTGTTTTGGTAGAAGACATAAGTCATTTGCGCACCGATTCGCTTGATCGGTGACTGGCTTGCAAACTCAATGGGCGGAACCATCCCGCACGGATCGCCCTGGGCCTCGGGCACGCCAAGTCCCGTCAGTCCACCGATCACGACACACCACACCACGTACGATAAACGCATCACTTCTCCTCCGGCTTAGTTGTTTGCTCCCTGCGTCTCGCCCTTCGCCAATCGAACTCGGATGTCGATTCTGCCTTTGATATCTTCCTGGCCATTGCTGATCCAAATCGAACTCAACGTCTTCCAGGCATCACCGCTCTCTTGAACCGTGAACCACGGCCCCGCAACTGTGTGGATGCCTTCCAGTCACAAACGTGTCCAAAGATAGTCGCGTCCAACTCGCTTCACCGTTCCGCTGGCGATCATGGGTTGGAGCTGGTGAGTATCCAGCTCGAACTCATGCCGCCGATCCAGCGGCACGTTTGTCGGTGGCAACGATGCACGAACGCGATCAAGTGCATCGACGACGCGAATCTCAATCTCCGCGTGATCACGCCCTAGTTCGTGCTTCAGTACCGCGGCGCGAACAGGATCAAGTCGCCCAGGCCCTTCGGTTGCCAGCAGCTGAACCGCCTGACGACCGTAGTACATCAAGGCATCTTGGGCAGGTCCAGCATCGTCAATTGGTTCGTCAGCGTATTCAAGCAACAGACCGTTGAATCGATCTTGTGTGAGTGTGTCGGTCGGATGTCGACTCGCCGCGCAGCCCGACGCGCAAACTTGCTCGCCATGCGGATGAAAGATCGCACGGTTCCCATGAGTGAAGTCGGGTTTCATCGAGATCGAGCGCACGTCGGCCAACTCAGACACAATGATCGGCGAAATGAGCGGATCAACGTCCGAGCCGGACGCTGTCGCAACGTCCTGGACACTTGGTAAGCCTCCGCTCGGCGACGTCTCCCCAGATTCAAGTGGAAGCGGAGTCGGAATGACATTCCTCAGTCCGCTCGTCGCCAACAACAGCCCAAGCGGAACAAGCAAAACTAGCGGGAAAGCAGCAACCCAGTTACGCATAGGAAAGCCTTGTTGAGGAACTTGGAACCGAAACGCGCCGCAGAACACGCTGCACAAAAATCGGATTCCAACGCGGTGAGCGATACACGCCGCGGGTGACGCTAAGAATTGCGTCTCCTCAAAAGAAAAAACATTCCCCTGTTCTGGAAAGAACAGTAGCAGTCACGATTGCAGATTTCAAGTGTCATGCACGCGAACGATGGCCCGAAGGAGTCCTGTCCCCAACGAGCTTGTCTCGTTGGAACAAGAGATTGGTAAGTTAGAAACGAGCGGCATCCACACCGAGACCCCAACGGGCTTGCCCCGTTTGGTGAATGAGATTCGACGCTATCTCGGCGTCGCCCAACAACCTCCACCGCGAGTCTCATTCACCAACGAGACGAGTTCGCGGGGGTCTTGGGGTTCAAAACACATTTTATTAACCAGCAAATCTTCGGCTCCAGCGGCGCGAGCCCATTGGGGGCCGTAGAACAATTCGAACATACCGAGAAGTTTCGAAGTCGAGGATGTCTACTTCGCGAATGATCCCAACGAGGCTTGCCTTGAACCCGCTACCGTACGCGGGCTCGATGAAGTGGCTGGCAAGCGCTAATGATACAGATGGCGTCCCCGCGATCCGTATGCGAAACCACGAGCAGCCGCTGTGCGATCGACAATACGCGAAATGTAATACCGCTTCGCTCACAGATAAGTATCAAACCACTCATAGATCCGCTCTTCCGCGAGCGGCGGGACGGCGTGGCCTTGTTGGTGGTTGAAGAGGCCGAGTCGAGCGGGTTCGCCGTAGAGCTTGTAGATCGGCAAAGCGGCTTCGATGAACGGCCAGCTTCGATCGCCGTCGGCCGAGTCGCCGCCAAGCAGAAGAAACGGCCGGGGAGCGGCGAGAGCGAGTAGCTCGTGTTGCTCGCGCGTGAAGTCGGGCGAGTCGATCCCTTTGCCAAGATACCAATCGGCGTTCCAATTCGAGAACTTCGTGCCAACGCCGCCCTCGCTGCTGATCGTCACCTTCACGCGCTCGTCGAAGGCGGCAAGATAGAGGACTTCTTTCGCGCCCAGCGAATGGCCGATGGAACCGATGCGGCTGGTATCGACATACGGCAGGCTGCAGAGGATGTCGACGGCGACCGACGAATCATGCAACATGCGGGACATGCCGGTTGACTTGGGATGCCGTTGGTGGAAGCGGTCGGCCTCGGGCTGAGCCGAGATCTTGTCGTTCGTCGGCCAGAGATAGTTGCGTGGCGAAATCGTGACGCAGCCGCGCTGGGCGAGTTTCAATCCAAAGGCCTTCTCGGGCTTCCCTTCGACTCCCGCAGGTTGTCGGATCGAGTGGTCGACCGTCGAGTGAAAGACCGCTACGCCGGGGCATTTTGCCTGTGGCTGAAGCGGTTGGAGAAGGTACGCCTCGGTCGTGATGCCCGGTTCGACTTCGTAACGAATGCGTTGACGAAGGACGCCGGCGTCGCGATCCTCTTCGATGACTTCGAGCATCGGAACGTGATCGCGTTTGGCTGGCATGGGGCCGAGGAAATCAAGCCACCACTGGCGTACTGAATCACGTTCTCGCTGCCACTGTTCGATCGTCGTGATCGGTTCACCGTTACGGTCGGTAACGCGAAGATGCGCCACGCCCAGTGGCAACTGCTTGGGAGCGGTTTGGACTTCGGTGAGCCAAGGCACTTCTCGTTGTTTATCAGCCGCGAACGTTAGTTGCGGACCAAGCGTTGATGCGGCGCAAGCGGCGAGAAAGTCACGGCGGTCGAAAGTAGCCATCACGCTCCGCCGTGATGAGCCTGACGTGTTTGATGCAGCGCGGCGTGCAATCTCAATCCCAGAACCAAGTTCGTAAGACGCAGAGTTGGCAGGAAAATGGTGCATCAGTTACTCGCGATTCGATGGGGTCATTGAAAGGGCTCATCACGGCGGAGCGTGATGGCTACTTTAGTCGATGTAAATGAATTCGTTGGAGTTGAACAAGGCGAGGCACAAGTCCGTCAATGCGGCAGCAGCGTACGGATCGATGTCGGTGGGGCAGGGGAGTGGTAAAGCGAGTTCGTCGCGCGATCGCGATTCCTGTTGCAGTCGCACTGCTTGTTGCGTCACGAATTCGACCAGCATCTTCAAATCTTCGTATTGGGGAGAGCGACTCAATACGCGACGGAAGACGGTCGTTATGGCTTGCTCGTCAACCTCATTGTGCGTTGCAAGGACACGACCGGCGAGTCGCTGAGCGGCGTCGAGCGAGAAGGCCGAGTTCAACAGCAACAACGACTGCGGCGCGGTTGTCGAACGGCCACGTCGTGGGCAACTTGCGTTGGCATCCGGTCGATCGAATGCCTCGAAGATCGGATAACGCAAGTTGCGTCGTGCAAACAAATAAATGCTGCGTCGATAGTGATCCGCCTGTCGCTCGCTCGTGTTCCACTGATTCTTCAGCAGCGTCCTTACAAGTTCATCGGGCAACGGCGGCATCACGCCTGGGCCTTGTGCCGCGTAGTCCAACGTGCCCGAAGCGGCAAACATCGTGTCACGAATGACTTCGCCAGACAGCCGCTGGCGTGGAAAGCGAGCGAGCCACAGATTGCTTGGATCTCGTGCATCGTCGGTGGAAAGACTCGACTTGCGGTAGGTTGCCGAAGTCACAATCAAGCGATGAAGCTGCTTGAGGCTCCAGTCTTGCTCCATCAATTCGGTCGCGAGCCAATCGAGCAGTTCCGGATGTGTCGGCTCGTCACCGACGGTGCCAAAGTCGCTCGGCGTGTGAGACAGGCCCGTCCCGAAATGATATTGCCAGATGCGATTCGCGATCACGCGGGCGGTGAGCGGGTTGTCCGGGTCCGTCAGGAATCGCGCAAAGGCCGCGCGACGCCCGGTCGTGCGAGCCGAAGGCACGGGCGCAAACTCATGCGGTGACGAGTTGGCAATTCGCGGAACATCGGGCGAGACTTCTCGCCCTGGTCGTTGCCAGTCGCCTCGAATCATGAGATGGCTGACGGGGACAGAGTCCGTTTTCTCGCTAAGAATGCTGAGCGACTGATTCTTCTTGACATGAACCGCTGGTTCGAAGATGGCTCGCAATCGATAAAAATCAGCCTGGCTGATTGGGTCGTACTTGTGGTCGTGACATTGCGCACAACCGACTTGCAAGCCGAGCAACGCGCCTCCGACCGTCGATGTCAATTCGTTGAGCACGTTATGTCGTCGTTCTTCTTGCGAATTGATGTCCGGCATGTCGGGCCCGGACAAGCAAAACGACGTTGCAATCTGCTGGTCCTTGTCATCGGGAGCGATTTCGTCAGCGGCGAGTTGCAGGGAGACGAATCGATCGTAGGGCATGTCGGCATTCAAGGCGTTGATGACCCAGTCACGATACTGCCATGCGTCGCTCCGCACGTTGTCATGTTCAAACCCATCCGTTTCGGCGAATCGTGCCAAGTCGAGCCAGCGCTGCGCCCAGTGCTCGCCGTAATGATGCGACGCGAGAAGTCGATCAACGAGTCGTTCGTAAGCACAAGGTGAGTTGTCCGCGACGAACGAGTCGACAGTTTCCGGCGAGGGCGGCAAGCCGAGCAAATTGAAATAGAGACGCCGGATGAGCGTGACACGATCCGCCGGGGGTTCGGAGGCAAGTTGCTTGGATTCCAGCTTCTCCTGAATGAAGTTGTCGATCGGATTCCTTTCGCGGAGCGAAAGGCCACGTAGCGGGATCGCTGGTCGCGAGAGCGGCTTGAACGACCAGTGATCGCGATCTTCGGCGGTGATCGGCGGTTCGACGAGTGCGTCATCGCCTCGCAACAAAGGAGGAGCGATCAACAGCACTGCAACGAAAACAAACTGGAACCGAAATGGAGTTGTGAGTCCCTTTCGTGTCGTGATGGATTGAAATGCGTGCAGTATCATGACGAAAAAGACTCCAGCACCCCTTCTCGCTTTGCTACGCCAAAACGGCTTGAACGACGTGAGCTTCTTCGGGACCTGTCAGCCGTTCTTCGAGTCCGTGATTGAACACACTGAGCGACTCGTGGTCGATCCCCAGCAGATGCAGAATCGTGGCGTGGAGATCGCGAACATGCACTTTGTCTTCGGCAGCGCGCAGTCCGATCGCGTCGGTTGCTCCATGAACGCGACCACCTTGGATTCCAGCTCCGGCGAGCCAATAACTGTATCCCCATGGATTATGATCGCGGCCCTTGCCTTGCTCGCTCATCGGCATCCGACCGAACTCGCCGCCCCAAATCACGAGCGTGTCGTCGAGCAAGCCGCGCTGGCGGAGATCCTTCAACAGGCCGGCGATCGGTTTGTCCGTGCGAGCACAGTGATGGGAGTGGTTCTTCAGCACATCGTCGTGAGCGTCCCAGCCGACCGTATCGCCCGCGTAGAGCTGAACGAACCGGACGCCGCTTTCGAGCATCCGGCGGGCGAGCAAGCAACGTTGCCCGAACTCCACGGTGGTCGGGTCGTCGAGTCCGTAGAGCGAGTGCGTTTGCGGCGTCTCGCGGCTGATATCGACTAGTTCGGGTGCCGCGGCCTGCATGCGGAAAGCTAATTCGTACGCCGACACACGCGCCGCGAGTTCGTCGTCGCCCGCTCGCTGCTCCACATGGTGACGGTTCAACCGTTGAACGAGATCGAGAATGTTGCGTTGCTGGGCGGCGGCGATCTGTTTCTGTGGACGCAGATCCAGAATTGGCGTCGCGCCGGGACGCATCGTCACGCCCTGATAGGTCGCTGGGAGAAAGCCGCTGCCCCAGGCCGGAGGCCCGCCTTTCAAGCCGCCACCTGGATCGGGCAAGACGACGAACGCTGGCATGTTTTGGTTTTCGCTGCCAAGCCCGTACGCCACCCAACTGCCGACACTCGGCTTGCCCATCAAGATGCTGCCGGTGTTCACCTGATAGACCGACTGCGGGTGATTCACGCTATCCCCGTGCATGCTGCGGATCACGAACAAATCGTCGGCACAATCGGCGATATGCGGCAGGAAGTCGCTGATTTCAATTCCTGATTCACCGCGCGGCCGGAATGGCTTCAAGGGACCGAGCAGCGGATTCTTCGCGACGTCGCGGCGGGTCATGACTTGGCCAAAGCTTTCCGGCAGCGGTTGGCCGGCGAACTTTGCCAGGTCGGGCTTCGGGTCAAATAAGTCAACCTGACTGGGACCTCCGTGCATGAAAAGCCAAATTACCCGCTTGGCTCTCGGCGCGAAATCTGGTTCATGCGGAGCAAGCGGATTGGTGGCAGCATGAAGTTGTTGGTCTGCGAACAAGCCTGCTAAGGCCAGCATCCCCGCACCGCTGCCGGCGGAGCGGAGGAAACTTCGGCGGGATACTTGCGAACAGGCTGCCATTTGGGGCAACTCACGAAGTCGAGGCGGGGGTGGATGACGTCGATTATAGCGTGTCCGAACGCCACATCGCCAGACATTCGCCTCCAAGGAATATCGAATATCGAACAAGGAACTCCGAAGGGTGAAGGATTCCGGACCTTGTCATTCAGCCTTCTACATTCCTTGTTCCTTGTTCGATATTCTCTCAGCCGGCAAGAAACGCACCGAGCCGGACCTGGCGGGCCGGCTCGGTGTCAGCGAGCTGCGTTGCTGATTGATTCAGCTGAAGTTGCAATCCATTCCGAGCCGCATCTTCAATTCGTCGAACTGTTGATAGTAGGTGTCGCTCGACGAATGAACGTGTTCGGCTTCCGTGATGAATTTGATCTTGTCGCGGCAACGAACACCGTATGATTCGAGAATTCGCTCGAACTCGTCGAGCGGATTGCCATAGATGATCAAAAGTTTGTGTTCGTCAAACTGAACTTCTTGCGGGATGCCCGGATTCAGGACGGCGATGCCCGTGCAGCCGTCGTTGACCAACAGGTCTTCATAGTCGTACAGCGTACTCTTCAGCACCGGCACGTCGATATGATCGCGGTATAAGTCGGTGTGTCCACCGCTGTCACGACTGTGGCTGGTCTCCAGCACGACGTCGACTTCGACGCCCAGCGGATCGATCAGCTCCATGAAGATTTCGAACAGGATCTCGTTCGAAGCGGCCGCCATGATCACCGGAACATTGCTCTTGGCCTCTTCATCGTGATAGACGTCGTGGCGATAACCTTGTTCGGGAATGACTTGCAGGTCGTAAGAGGGGCGAACTGCGTCGGTCAAACGAAACTTTCCGTATCGCTGGACGCCGAGATGGGCTTCCAGTTCGTCCTCGGATAGCCGTTCAAAGCTGCTGTTACTCGAGGTTTGGCCTGGACCACGCTTCGTCGTGGCGGCTTCGCCCTCTTCGTGAAACACATTTTGAAAGAAGTTTTTTAGGAAACCCATCATCGTCCTCGGTGTCTGTATTCGGCGAGCGGTGTCAGGGGGGACGGCTAGCCCGGGGTAGGGATTCTCGTTATTCAAAACGTAGGTTACGCTTTCGGTCGCTTGACGCAGGCTTTTTTGCTAGGAAGAGGCTTGGCTGTGTGCCGAGTCCCTGTCCATCGTCATTACCGCTACAAAGCGATCTGTCCGCCTGTTGTCATGCCACCCATCAACGCCATCCCTTGCATGGTCAACCGTGGTCCAACCAAGCTCGCCGGAACAATCCGATGTCCGACGAAGTGACCTGTTACATGGAAAGTCTAGCACTCGACTATCGGCGGGGCGGAACAGATTGATCTGAACCGACGAGATTTTCCCGCCGGTAGCTTGCCGAACCGTCAGATTGGGAAAGGTCAAACGACCAGTTTGGTATATATTACGCGAGCGGAATCGCAAGTCGTTCGTTCAAGTATTCAGGGAAGGATAACGCCGTGCCGCTGAGTCTTCTTCGACAACCAAGTTACGCCGCAGGGCTGCTGCTCTGTTTATTCACTGCCACGGTACCATTCGGAGTTGGTTGCGGGGGGCCGAGTGATGTTCCGCAACGCCAGCTCGTCCGCGAAACGTGGGAATTGATATTGGTCAACGGAGCGAAGATCGGGCACTCACACTTCGAAGAGTTTGCGACCAAGCTTGACGGTCAGCCGGTGCGCGAGCTGGTCAGCAGCAACGAGATCTCGATGCAGCGGTTCGGTCAAACGGTTACTCAAAGTATCGTGGCCACAAGCGTCGAGTCACTCGAAGGGCAGGTCTTGCGGATCGGAACGAAGATGCTGACGGGGACGTCCGAGTTGACGATCAAGGGCGAGTATCGAGACGGCAAGATGCTGATCGAAACAGCCACCCTCGGCAAGACGCAGTCGTCGTCGCTGGATTGGAGTCCCGAATGGGGCGGCTTCTTTGCCGATCAGCAATCATTGAAACAACAGCCTATGCAACCGGGAGAGGAGCGAAAGATCATCGCCTTCGTTCCGGGAACTGCACAAGCGGGCGAGATCGAAATCAAGGCGAAGCAAAAGGAATCCGTCAAGCTGTTAAGTGAAGAGTGCGAACTGCTGCGGATCGAGAATTCGCTGCGTGTCGCGGGGACAACCATTAGATCGGTTCTGTGGGTGGACGAGACGGGCGACGTACTCAAGACGTCCGTCCCCGGCTTGAACCACGAGTCGTACCGGACCACCAAAGAGATTGCTCTCCGTCCGGCTGGTAAGGTCGAATTCGATTTGGGCAGACAAACCGTTGTGAAGATTGCAAAACCATTACGGTCCCCGCATACGACGACTCGCGTTGTCTATCGCGCTCGGCTCGCAAATGGTTCACCTGCGGAAACCTTTTCGAATTGCAGGTCGCAGAGTGTGAAGAAGATTGATGACCGCACGGCGGAGATTACAGTGCGAGCGATACGCCCCGAGAGTCCCAACGTCGCGGATAGTGACTCCGGCACTCCGACGGAAGCCGATCTTCAACCGAACAACCTGATTCAAAGCGACGATGGCGATATTATCAGCCTCGCAGAACGCTTCGCGGAAGGACAAACCGATCCCTGGACGCTGGCGAAGACGTTTGAGTCACAAGTGCGAGACTATGTTCACAGCAAGAATTTCTCGCAAGCGATCAGTTCCGCGGCGGACGTGGTCCGATCGCGCGAAGGTGATTGCACGGAGCACGCGGTCCTGCTCGCTGCTCTCTGTCGTGCGAAAGGGATTCCGGCGCGAGTTGCCATCGGGCTCGTCTACTATGGCCCGGTTCAAGGCTTTGCGTATCACATGTGGAACGAAGTCTGGATTGCGGACGGTTGGGTGCCGATCGACTCGACATTGGGGATCGGAGGGATCGGAGCCGGACATTTGAAGATCGCCGATTCTGCTCTGAGTTCCGCGAGCCCCGTCAGCGCGCTGCTTCCGGTTGTCGAAGTCCTTGGCCAGTTAGAGCTTGAAGTGTTGTCGATCGAGTGAGCGTGCAAGGCCTGGTAGGATGGACTTTCAGTCCGTCCATGCTCTGACGGACGAGGCGTCCGTCCTACGTTCGACTGCATTCAGCAGCTACAATCCGCTGCGAATCCACTGCGGCATAGCAACTTGGATTCCCCATCCGCGTCGGCTAAGATATCCGGCGGCAGGACGAATACCCATCATAAATCCGGACGGCTGGAACGGCTATCGCCTTGGTGGCTGTTGTGGCGAGGCGTTTCAGTGCGGTTTGGCATCTAGTCTTCTCTTCGAGGTGGAGTTTTACGATGGCTGAGCAAGATCCCAATTCCCAGCAACCGAGTGCGGAACGCAAGGGAACGCGAGTGACATTCTTGGACCAGACCGGCGCCAAGTCGGTCGAAGCTGTGATCGCGGATACGGTGACCGTGAAGCGAATTCTGCCGAATATCATCACCAAGATGAACTTGCCCGTGATGGGCCCCGATGGCCAGCCGATGAGCTACAGTCTGGACCACAAAGAAGGTGGGAAACGATTGCGCGAGGACCAAACGCTGATCGAAGCCACCGTCAGCGACGGCGACCACTTGATCGTTTATCCCGAGATTGTTGCTGGGGGGAGGGTGGAGAGTTGAGGGTCGAGGGTTGAGAGCCAGAAGGAACGGCCTAAGCGCTTGCGACTCTGGCTCTCGACTCTCCGCTCTTAGCTCTCCGCTAACTTGCCATGCGTGAATCACCGCGTATTCGTCGCTTACGAACCGACCTCAAAGCTCTTGAGAAGCTGCGTGAGGAAAGTTCGATCATTGACTTTGAGGTTGCCCGAACGACACACGACGCCCCGCCAGAATCGTATGCGATCACGTTCCGAGGCAAAGGGCTGTGGCGAGCTGATCGGTCATCGGACATCCTGATCCGCGAACAGCATGTGGTTCACATTCATCTCGGAGCTGCTTATCCGCGGATGATGCCGGAGCTAGAGTGGAAGACTCCGATCTTTCATCCCAACATTTCTGGCAGCGGCGTCGTTTGTCTGGGCGGCTATGGCACGCATTGGGTGCCGAGTCTGAATCTCGACGAGCTGTGCGGCATGTTGTGGGACATGATCCGCTATCAGAACTTTGATGTGGACAGCCCCTACAACCGCGAAGCCGCCTTATGGGCCAAGACACAGCGAAGTTTACGATTGCCCGTCGACGACCGGCCTCTGCGAGACCGGATCGCTGGTGTCGCTCCGACCAGGCAGGAATCAGCGAGGCCACCCATTGCAACGGCACCTGCCAAGGAGCCTGAAGTTCCCGACGTTCTCTTCATCGACGGCGAAGCGGTCGTTGAAGCGGAAATTGTCGAATCGAACAGCGAGGACATCTTGTTCATTGATTAGTTACGAAGATCGCCATGGTCGCTTATCGACTTCGTTCGTATCCCATTCCATGATCGAACCGCTTCCAAAAACAGCGCCCGCCCAATGCGGTTCACCCGACCGCAGCGTAATCGGGACGATCCACGACGACGCGTTACCAATTTACATCCGCGAAGCAACGCTCGAGCAGATCCTCAACTACTCCGAACAAGATATCGGCCACGAGATCGGCGGCTTCCTGCTCGGCGGGCTGCATGTGGATCAAGGCGAGTACATCGAGATCAGGCACTTTTTGCCGGCGTTCGACGCTCGTTCCCGTGCCGCTTCACTGACCTTCACGCATGAGACCTGGGCTCGCTTGACGCGCGATGTCGACGAGCAGTTCCCCGGCGAAGTCGTGCTCGGCTGGCACCATACGCATCCTAACTTCGGCATCTTTCTCTCAGCGTACGATCTGTTCATTCACCGCCACTTCTTCAGCGAGCCTTGGCAAGTCGCCCTGGTCGTCGATCCACACCGGCAGGAGTTCGGATTCTTTCAGTGGCGTCAGGACGAGGTCGTCGACTGCGGCTTCATTTGTGTTGGCGAATCACAGGCGACGGTTTCATGAGTGACGACACACTTATCATCGATGACGACGATCGATATTCACGCCTGCGCCTGATCGCCTGGTGGGACCAAGACAAGTTGGCGGCGGCCAAAGTGCTGGTCGTTGGCGCGGGCGCGCTGGGCAACGAGGTGCTGAAGAATCTCGCGTTGCTGGGAGTCGGTCGCGTCTACGTTGCCGATTTCGACGAGATCGAGGAATCGAACCTCACCCGTTCCGTGCTCTTTCGGCATCGCGACTGTGGCCGCGCGAAGGCGGAAGCCGCGGCCGACGCGGTCCGCGACATCAACCCCGATACCAAAGTCGTGCCGATGCTGGCGAACATCATGACGGACGTCGGGCTCGGCTTGTTTCGCGACGTCGATGTGGTGATCGGTTGCCTGGACAACCGCGAAGCGCGCCTGTGGGTCAATCGTCAATGCTGGAAAGTCAACACACCGTGGATCGACGGCGGCATTCAGGAGATCAACGGTGTGGTGAAAGTCTTCGCGCCGCCGGACAGCGCGTGCTACGAATGTGCGATGACCGAGAACGATTACCGGCTGATCAATCTCCGCTACAGTTGCCCGCTGCTGCGACGAGAGGACATGCTGGCCGGCAAAGTTCCCACGGCTCCCACGATTTCGTCGATCATCGCCGGGATGCAAGTCCAAGAAGCGCTCAAGCTGATCCACGGATTGCCGGTTGAATCGGGCACGGCTTGCGTGTTTAACGGGATCACGAACCAGTTTTACAAGACGGCCTTCCAGCGGCGGGAGGATTGCCTCAGCCACGAAACCTATCCCGAGGCAGTTGAGCTGCCGTTAGCGGCGAATACACACTCGGCGACCGATCTGTTTGCCGCGCTGGCCGCGAAGTATGAGATCGCCGGAGCGATGCGATTGGAGTTGGATCGTGATCTGGTTGTTTCAACATTTTGTGCGCAGTGTCAGGCCGAGCAGCGTATCATGAAGCCGCAGCAACTGGTCGGCATGAAACACGCGATCTGTCCCGAGTGCGGTCAAACGGCAATGCCTTCGCTGGAACATTCGATTGATTCGGGGTCCGCGTTGGCGAATGAAACACTGGCGGCACTTGGCATTCCACCGTATGACATCGTCCGCGTTGAGACGTCGATTGGCGAGAAGCTCGTGCTGCTTGCCGATGACATATAGCTCATGACAAACGACCTCGACATCCAATTCGGTGAACTGGCCGAGGCGAAGCCCGAGGTGCGACTGCGTCCCGACGGCAACAAGCACTTCGCGGTCGCTCCGGTCTACTCGCCCAGCAAGGGTGAATTGCCGGTCTTTGTCGATCTTGATGCGATGCGCGACATGGAAGAACATGCGGTGTCGGATACGGGTGTCGAGCTGGGCGGCGTGATGCTCGGCGGGCAGTATGAAGACGATCAAGGCCGTCCGTTTGTGTTGGTGACGGACAGCCTGCGAGCGAAGCACTACGAGAGCACCAAGGGAAGTTTCAAGTTCACGCACGACACGTGGTCGCAGATCACCCGCGAGCGCGACGAGTTTCCCGGCGAGCTGCAGATGGTAGGTTGGTATCACACGCACCCGGATTGGGGCGTGTTCCTGTCCGGGATGGACATGTTCATTTGCGACAACTTCTTCAACAAGAAGCTCGACGTCGCGTTGGTCATCGATCCATGCCGGCAGGACCGCGGCTTTTTTCAGTGGACGGGAAACGCCGAGCAGCGAGTGCGGCGGACGGATGGGTTCTATCTGGTCGCGTCGCGCTTCCGGCAGTATGAATTAGATGAGTTCGCAACATATTTGGAAGGGAAGGTTGCCATGTCCGGCGATCCGCGGTTTCGTGGTGTGTCTTCTAGCCCCGCTCCGATCATCAACGTCGGCGGCCAGCCGCCGTGGCAGACCGTGGCGGTGTTGGGAATGCTGACGGTACAGTTCTGTTTCCTCGCGCTGATCGCCCTGCGAATGCTCAGCCCCGCCGAACCACGCGCGGAATCGCAGCCAGCGAAAGATGTCGCAGCCTTGCAAGCGAGCATCGAACGCCTGGGCGAAGTGCATCGCCGCGAATCGGAAATCGACGCCAAAATCGAAGTCCTCGATCGCGTCGTCGGCCAATGGGATGGCACGCCCGACGGCGTGTTGCAGTCGCTATCGGAGAAGACGAGCGAGACCAAGGAACTGCGCGAAGGGTTGCGGGCGCACGAAGCACTCGAGCGGGAGCTGGACGCAAGTGTTGCTGAATTGAAATCGCAACTCGAAGATGCAAAAGGTCGAGAGCGGAGCCTGGAACAGGAGATCGCAATATTCCATGCGAAGAGCCGGGACGATCAGGCAGTGCTTGCCGATTTGGAAGCACGACTCGCGGCGCTCGAGAAGCCGAAAGTGACAGCGGCTGCGACAAGCGACGTTGCTCGTGAATCGAAATGGGATTGGCGATGGATCGCCGGCATCGCCACGACGGTCGTGGCGGCACTCGCCGTAGCCGCCTTTGCGATTCCGCGGCGTGATCGTGACAATGAAGTCTCGTCCGAGGAATCGGCGGAAGAAACGAATAGCTAAATGAACAGCGCCGCTTTGGCGGCTGATAGCATAATCAAGTTGGTTCACTAACTCGTTTAACCGCCAGCCGGAGGCGTGCGATTCCGGAGGCGCGCGATTTCAAGAACGAGCGCACGCCTCCGGCTTGCGGTTAAACGAAGAGGTGTCAATAAGGAACTGATCCAGTGTCTGATGACCGAGAGCAACGGCTGATTGCGGAACTCGAAGCCCTGCGGGCATTGAAGAAGACGAGTTCGATCTTCGATTTCGAAGCGACCGGGGAAGCGCCCGACCGTTATATGATCGTGTTGCGCGGCAACGGGATTACTCGTGACACGTCAGTCAATGCCGAGATCGAAACGGTCGAATTGCACAAAGTTGAACTGCGTCTGCCCTACTCCTACCCGGAACGCTCGCCCGACATACGCTGGACGACACCAATTTTCCACCCGAACGTGTCGTACAGCGGCTTCATTGGCGTGAAGGATATTGGCTTGCCGTGGGAAACGGACCTGGGGCTGGACGTCTTGTGCGAGCGGCTTTGGGACGTGGCTCGGCTGGCGTACATGAACCTCGACGACGCGGCCAATTATTCCGCCAAGACTTGGTTCGAAGACGAATGCCAGATCCAATTGCCTGTCGATCCGCGGCCGTTGCGCGACAAGAATGCGCCGGCGGGCAGCAACGTCATACGCTACCAGCGAAAGGGAGCCGGCGGCGCGACGCGTGCTGAGCCCCGGCCCGGTCAAGATGTCTTCTTCATCGGGGAAGATACCCCGACGCCGGACTTGCCAAAGCCGGTACGTCGAATGCCCGCTCGACGGCCTCCGCCAAATGATAACGACGTGCTTTATATTGGAGACGAGTGAAGGAACAGAGGTCAGGAGTCAGAGGTCAGTAAGAAGACTGCGTGCTATGGAACCCGAGTCCGTTGCAAAGTAGTGCCGCACTCGACATGCTGAAGGCTGATCTCTGACTCCTGACCTCTGACCTCTGCCTTCCCCTCATGGAATGCCTTCTTGTATTCTTCGCATTGCTCGCATTCGCCACGTTTACGATACGTGCCGCGGCCGGGGGCGAATCGGGAGGTGAACGCCGACGGAGCTACCAGCAAGTGGCGCGGCAGTTCTCGGGACGTTTCACACCGGGCGGCTTCTTCGGTCAACCGAATGTCCGTCTTCGCTACGGCGAGACGTTCGCGGTGCTCACGGAAGCCGCTTCGCGAGGTCCGCATCCCGGCCGTTGCACGGAACTGAAAATCAATTGGCCCGATACTCGATTCCGCGCCGAGATTGCTTGTTCCCAGGATGCGGAGCGTTCGACGGCATTCGATACCCTGACGACGATCGAGTCCGGCGACGTGGAGTTTGGTAGCCGCTTTGTGGTCTGCGGGAACGATCGGCAAGAACTCCGCCGCTTTCTGAGTGATGGCGTTCGCTGGCAGATCACTCGGCTGTCGAGATTGTCGCGCGACGGGCAACTTTACATCGCGGTCGGTCGTGGTCATCTTTGTATTCAGAAGCTGCAGCCGTTCCGGTCATCCGCAGCGTTGCAGGTGTTCATCGAGCTCTTCTTCGATCTCTACGACCAAGCCATGATGACGCGGGCGGTTGGGATCGAGTTCATCGAGAACAGCGAAGCCGCTACGCTGGAGCATGTGATCTGCAAAGTCTGCGGCGAGGAGATCGAAGGGCACGAGATGGTGTATTGCCAACGCTGCAAGACGCCGCATCACGGCGACTGTTGGCAGTATTCCGGCTCCTGCTCGGTCTACGGCTGTTTGGAAAAGAATTTCCGGCGGCCGCAACCCGCCTCGGCAACCAATCAGCCGCACACGAACTCGGATGGTCACGCGGCAAAACATCGGCGAGCCGAGGAGCCTCTGTCGTGATGGATTCGCTGGAACATTTTTCGTTCTTCGGCGTCGCACTGTTGATCGGTGTGTGTATCGTCGCTTTTCAATGGCATGCCACGCGTCGAGTTAATGCTGTGTATCAACGGCTGGCAAAGCGTTTTCAAGGTCACTGCAACGTGACCGGCCTGTGGGCGCAACCGACCGTGAACTTTGTTTTTAGGCAGGCGTACGTTTTGTTGGATCTTCAGTATTCGCGGCGGAACCGGCAGAAGTGCTCTACGCAGTTGCGCATCAGTTGGCCTAACTGTCACTTTCGTTGCGAGGTCTACCCAGCGACCGCGCTGTCGCGAGTTGCTGGTTTGTTGGGGATGCGCGATGTCGAGATCGGCTCGCCGCGCTTCGATGCGGACTACGTCATCACGGGCAGCGATGTTGGGGAGTTGCGCGAGTTTTTCACGCCGGCTGTCCAAGAGTGTATTGAGAGTCTTCGGGATTTGGGCGGGAATATGCGATCGTTTTGCTGTTACGGCCCAGACGATCCGCCTCGCGCGCGGGACATCTACTTTGCGGCGGGCGGCGGCCAATTGCTGATCAAGAAACGCGGCTTGATCCGCGAGTACGAGCAACTTGAGCGATTCGTCTCGCTCGCGCTCGAACTTTACGATCAAGCGACACGAGCCTCCACTGAAGGCATCGAATTCGTGGGGACAATTCCGAAGGCCAAGCTCAGCCTGAAAGAAGTGATTTGCCAGGTCTGCGGCGAGCCCGTCAAGCTCGATGCGGTCTTCTGCCGCTCGTGCAAGACGCCGCATCACAAAGACTGCTGGGAGTATTACGGCGCTTGCTCAACGTACGGCTGCGGGCAACGGCGGTATCTGGTGCAACGCTCGCGGTAAGGGGTCGGGAGTCTTTTTCGGGCGAGCGATTCTCCGATGCTAAGTCCTTGGGCCGAAAAAGACTCCCGACCCCGTTCGCCCGCATCCACATCGCCATTACTACTTGATCACGACCGTCGTCAGTTCGCGTTTCTCCTTCTGATCGCTCAGCGTGACGGTTTTCTTTCCAACTTGCTCCTGCTTGTCGCCGAAGTCTTTGTAAACCGTGATATAGACCTTGGTGCGGACCTTCGTGCGGTTCGCGTCGCTGCCGAAGTAGTTCGCCATGATCTTGTAGCTGCCGGGCTTGGCTTTGGGCAACGTGTACATCTCGGGGCCCAGTCCCTCGGTGACGTCGCGCGTGACGTGCCCGCCGATGCGGGTCGTTGGGTGATCGTAAAAACATTCTTCGCCGGTCGGTTCCAAGACGTGCAAGTCGACATCCGTGCGGTCGGTGTTCCACATCATCGTGACCACGAGATCCGCTTGCTTGATGGGCGTTTGCCCGGCCAGTGATTCCAGCCGAGCCGTGGCATACTCGGGCGCGTGGCTCGACAATTCGCCTCGGTCGATCCGCCGCAACAGCCGCAGATACTCGACGCCCGCGATGTCGCGGATGTCTTTGTAGCGGTCGTGCCAGTGAGCGTTCAACGCCACTTCGTAGTAGACCATCGCCAAATCGGCATGACCGATGTCGCTTAGACACTGCGCCATCGCGATGTACGATTGTGGTTCGTAAGGCCGCATCGAGGCGACTCGCCGCAGCAGCGGGAACGCTTGACCGCCCAGTCCCCACTCGATGGCCGAATACGCCACGTCGCGTGTCAACACGGGATCGCCCGGATTCTGTTCGATCAAGCTGCTCAGCGTCCGCAGTCCGTCGGCGGCACCCTGTTTCTCGTGGCGCAGATTGGCTTGAGTCGTCACGGAGTCGTATTCGAGCTTGCCGCTGTCCAGTTGCAAGATGAACTCCTTGGGCAACTCGCCGCGCTCGTGCGACTTGCAGATCAGCCGCGGCGGTTCGACTTCAAAGGCGTCTTGCGGCAAGCGGTCGATCACCAGCCGCAAGGCCGTCGGCAGCTCGAATTGGAAACCGGGCGTGCTTTGAAGCTTGCCGAGCCAAGCGACGACGCCAGCCTTGGCGTCGGCCAGCTGTGCCGCCAACTCGTCGAGCTTCTTCGTGATCAGGCCCGCAGGCGGAGTGCTGCGCACGACGAACAAGTCGTCTTCCGGCTTGATGTTGAAACGCTGATAGTCGGCTTCGCTATCCAGCATCAGCAGCGAGCAGGTTTTCCCCGTGACGCGGAAGTGGCGGGCATAGGCGATCGACACGTCTTCCAACGAGCTGCCCAGGTCTTCCAACTGGCCGACGGCAACTTGTCCGTAGGCTCGCGCGGCGAGATCCGATTCCACCACCCGCTCGACTTTGACGTCAAGGTGAGTCACTTCGTCGCCCCGCGAAACTTTCAGCATCACCTCCGCGTCGGGCTCGCCGCGTCCCACGATCAACAGCGACTGGCCGGGATAGATATGCCGCGGCCGGCCCGCGACCAGCAAATCCGATCCGCCGGCCATCGAAACATCGACCAGTTTCCACGGACGGCTGCGATGTGCCGTCGCGGCGGCAGCGACTTCGTCCTCGTTCACAATCGAGAACACCGCGCCGCCGGTTTCGCGAGCCAGATGTTCGAGCGTCGCGGTCGACGTTCCCGCCATTCCGGTCTTGTAAGCGAACAGCGTCTGTCCCGCCGCGAAACTCTTGCTCAACGGATGCACGTTCATTTCGCCCCAGGTCGCGGCCCCGTCGCTGAGCAGAAAAAGATCGCGCGGAGCCGTCTTGTCTTCATCCTTTGCGGCCCACGACGGCGAGGTTGCCTCGCGCAACGCTTGGTGCAGGTCGGTGGCTCCTTCCAGCGAGAGCGAATGGCAATAGGTCATCAAGGCATCGACATTTTCCGTCGTGTTGTCGACATCGGCTTCCTTCCACCAATGCGAGTCGATGTTGAAGAACAGCACGGAGAATTGTCCCATCGTGTCGCGGTTCTTCGTGAGCGTTGCTTCCATCAGGTTCAGCCATACATTGAACTTGTCGGGCCGCGAGCTGAGCGATGTATCGACGAGGAAAGTCGCCCGCTCGGCTCCTGACTGCATCTCGCCTCCGTCAAGCTTGGGCGTGACGCGAGCGGCGAAGAAGTCGCCGGCCTGGGGATCTTGACCCTTGAGCAACACCGGGCCGGTGCCTGAGAACCGAAGTTCGACGGTACTATCCTTGATCTGGTCGAAGTGGTAATAAGCACGACCGCTCGACACAAAAGGACGTGTCGTCGGCTGGATGTCGGCGGTGGTGCCGGGCAATGCCGAGACGTTGAGGTCGACCATGCATTGCGCGACGTCTTCAGGCAGATCGAGCTGATAGACCATGTCGTCGCCGACTTGCTGCAGATTGACGTCGTATCCCACGACGATGCGATGCAGCTTGCTGGGCATCAGCGGGAAGACGCGGGCGTTGAACATGCCCGCGCCGGACCATTCGACCAGCGCCGGGTCGACGCGACGCCGCACGGTCTCGCTGTAGGCATGAGCCGCCTTCTCGCGCGGGACGACGCGAGCTTCTTTCACCTTGCTCCAACTGCCTTCGCGGGCTGCGAGAATCCCCTTGGGACTCAAACCAGCCGTGCGGACCAACTCGCCGTTCAGAAAACCCTTGCTGGCCAGTTGATCGACTTGCGGGCGATATTCGTAAGCCGACTCGCCGAACGCGAAGTAGTACAACGACGCATCATCGGGGAGCCGCAACTTGAAGTTCCCTTCCAGTTGCCGTCCGCGATCGTTGAAGTAATACAAATCCAACAGCACCCGCGCCCGAAACCCATCCACCATCACATTGGCCTGCATCCCTTCCATCAGCAGCTCGTCGCGGTTGCCGATGATCAGACGTGAGGCGTTCGGCGTCGCTTGAGCGCGCCGCCAGGTTTGTTTGGGAGCAGCCGGCGCGTATTCGGCAAGCTCTTGTGCGTCCATAACGAGCTTCTGTCGTGAAACCTGCTCGCGGAGTTCCAACTCCGAACCGCTCACCGTTAGCTCCTGGCGGCGGATTGGAGACTCGGGAATCTTGTTCGGCGCACGCTCGTTGATATCCAGCCTTTCTTCAAGTTCAGGGGCCGCGACGTCACTTGTCGCCTGTGCGATTGACGTACTAGGCGTTGGGACTGGCTGGCTCGAATTCTTGGGCTCGTCCAGCATCGCGAGCAGGTCTGCTGCGGATTCCTCGGAAGGAGAACTGTCTCGCGTGAGCAATTTTCCCCCACGAAGCCGTCCTTGCTCAATGCTACTCTCACCAGCACCGTCCGCTGCCGGTACGGAATCAGCGCGTCGAATTGCCGGCACGCCTTCTATCTCGCCTGCCACCCGGCTTGGAAGTTGGATTTGCCCTCGTGCGGCCCTCGTGGAATGTTCGTTCGTACCTGGCGCTTCGTTACCGGGCTGTCCCTCACGAACTAACGGTCGATTGCCACTCGCCCGGGGAGCACCCATTGAAGCGGCGTCGATGCGGACTTCTGCCCGTTCAACTTCCGACAAATCGACCTCGGCACGATCCCTGTCCCACGGTGCCTCTGGTTGCGAAGCCGGCTGCGGATTAAAGATCCTTCCTCCGTACATTACCTCCCCACCGTAGGCGTTTGAATAGTCGGTGTCGTCGAGCGGAGTCCCCAGAGAATGGCCGGAACCGCCAACTTCGATCTCCTCAAAATCTTCGGGTTGGGAACGTGCTGGTTCCACGGACTCGATGAGGCTAGACTTGCGGCGAGTCGAGTCGGCGACACTTCGTGATGCTTCACGAGCCGATTGGAAGATCGGCAGCAGAAACGGAACTAAAAGGGATGCCGCGATGCCTGTGGCGGCGATCGTGATGATCGCGCGCCGCCACGATCTGCGTTTCGCAGCAGGCAAGTGATCGGCCAACGCGACCGAGCCGACTGAAGATTGTTCCTGAATCGCGACGCGTTGCGCTTCGGTCAATGCTGGGCCGGGCTCGGCTTGCAGGCTATCGCCGAACAACGCAGCCGTTTGCCGGATCGATTCGACTTCGGCATGCAACTCCGGCGACGCGGCAAGTGCGAGTTCGACCTCCGCGTGTTCGGCGTCATCGAGTTCGCCGAGGACGTAGGCCGTCAAGCGTGGGTCGTCGGAGTTGATCATTTCAGGTTCTCCCAAAGTAGCCATCACGCTCCGCGTGATGAGCCTTGTTCGTTTGAGGTTGACTTGTAGTTGGGCGTATCTTGCCGGTCGACTTGTTCCTGATAAGGCTCATCACGGCGGAGCGTGATGGCTACATTGTTACTCCCAGCTCCGCGCGAAGCTTTTTGATTGCCGTGTGAATCAGATAGCCGACGTTGCTGACCGATAACTCGGTGACGGCGGCGATCTCCTTGTAACTCAAGCCGTGCTGAAACTTCAGCCGGACGACTTCGCGTTGGTTTTCCGTCAGCTTGTCGACAAACTCCAGCACGCGCGTCGTCGTGTCTTGCCGTTCAGCAGCTTCGACCTGATTGGCGTCGCGGTCTTCCTGAAAGCTCGTTTGCTCGGCGGTCATCGTTTTCATGCGTGACTCCTTGCGTCGTACATCCAACGCCCGATTCCGACAGACGGTGTACAGCCACTCGACGAGATGCCCATCGAGCTGCTGGCGGTCCTGCTTGCAAAGCCGTAGAAACGTGTCTTGGGCGACATCGCGGCCGCGCTCCAAATCGCCGGTGATCTGAGCCGCATAGCGCACGAGCGGACGCTCGTATTGTTGGACGACTGAGTTGATCCAGCCGTTGTTTTCGCTGTGCTCGTTGCTGCTCATTTCCGTCCGCCAGAGCTGGCCTCAGTCAATAAGACGAAGCAGCCGCCCGCCTCTTAGGTGCAAAATCAAAAAAATGCGGCTTGGGGCAATTGTATCGGGAATTCGTCCCCCGCTTACCGGCCGCAGGTTTTGAGAGGGCGAAGCCTTTGAGAGGGCGAAGCCTTTTGGGAGAGTGCCTTATGGGAGGGCGAAGCTCCCGCTGAGCCGGTTCGGCAGGAGCCTCACCCTCCCGGGAACACACCTCCCCCGGTAACTGCTTATCTGCCGCTCGCCTAGCGGCCCGCCGCTAAGCTCGCGGCAATCCGTACGGTTTGACTGATCGATGCCCCTGTCACAGCGGTCACAATTGGCGCGTGATGGACACTATTTCGGCGAATTGGTGATCGCGGCTCTATTCAGCGGCGACTCTGTTTTGCTACCGTCGAGCGTGTGGGGCTTCCTGGTTTTTTCTGCACGCAAAATGGAGCAATATGATGAGACGAGTCGACAAGATCGGTCCCTTGGGAGCATTGCCGGTGTGTGTTGTGCTGTTGGCCTCGAGTGTCACTTGTGCGGAAACAAAGGCTCCGGCGACGATTGTTTCGCCGCAAGTGGACACTATCGTCGGACGCGAGATGGAAGTTGTCTTCGAGACAACGGCACCCGGAGTTCCGCTCCTGCTGGTGACTGCGGAAGGAGAGACTGTCGAGTGGTGGGTACAACCGCTGGCGAAGACGACCGAGCCAGGGCGGCATGTCGTTGCGGCTCACTTCGGCAATGCGAAGACGCCGCAAGGGAAACCATTTCAGGTGTTGGTCTTGATGGCACCCAATGAGCGGACTGCCGAAATCATGGCCAAGCAGCAAGTCTTCTCGCAGTTGCCAAAGGGATTCGTCATGTCGAAGCCGATCCGCGTGTTGCGCAAGTTCGAGGCGGAGGCGACCGACGAACGCGCCGCGGCATCGACAACCGCAAACGCCGTGGAGCCGGTTGCCGCCGAGATCGTGCGACTTGAGAACCACGCACGTGTCGCCCGCCGGCAAGAAGTGCATGGCAGGCTGCGCGGGCCGGTCGATCCGGTGATCTTGGTCCGTGCGGCCGCGGACGGCATGTGGTGGGTGCAAGACCGCGTTCAGCGTAATGCCGGCGGCGAGTTTACCGTGCTGGTCCGCTTCGGCAATGAAAAGACGCCCGCGGGGAGCGAGTTCCACATGCTTGCCGTCACGCCTCGGTCGAGTTCGGACGCGGCGTTGTTCAACGTCGGCGATAGCCTCAAGGAACTGCCGAAGGACGCCATCGTGTCAAAGCAAATGACCTTGGTGCTGAACTCGGACGAAGCAACCGGCGCGGAGTAGGCGAGAGCGGCGAGGTCCGAGCAATATTCATTCTTCGCACGACGGCCTCGGAGGGCAGGGCTTTCCCGATTCGAGTTTTGGGAGGGCGAGGCTCCTGCCGAGCCATCCGGGGAAAGGCTCGGCGGGAGCCTCGCCCTCCCAACTCGCGCTCCAGGAATTAGTTTGTCCACACTTTCTTAGTACAGACGCACGTTCATCTGACGTGCGAACGGATCGTGATCGATGTGTGCATTGTGATCCGTAGCGATCGGCAACTCGATCCCTGCCGCGGCAATCGTGATCATTCGCTCCTGAACAGTTGCATCCCCGTGGCCGGAGTGAGTCCGCGTGTGAACGTGCGTATCACACGCGATATCGCCGTCGGTCGGAACTTCGCGTCGGATCGAAAGCATTCGGCTGAACGTCTCGCCAGCTTCGATCGTGAACACCACCACCTCGTCGATCGAGTACTCGAAACCGCGTCCGGCAATCACCTTGTACGAACCGGCGGGCAATCCAAAAGTTGCCAGGCCGGTCGACGTGTAAACGATTCCCGGCCGAACGGCCAGATAATCGTTGGATTCACAACCAGGAGTCTGTAGTGCGCCGGAATCATTCAGAATCGTGATGCGACACGGAATCGGCTACCGCGAATCCGAATCGACCACCGAAACGCCAACGGTCGCTTCCTCCAGAAGCCGCGAGACCGGTCGATCGTCGATCCAGATCTCGCCCACGCGAACATCGTCGCTGTTGTCGCCCTGTTGCTGAACGAGCAGCTGATTTGCTCCGTCGACAAGTGTCCTGGCGGGAACGTCAAAATAGACGACCATGTCGTTCTCGTCGATTTGCAACTCGCCGAGTTCCGTCCCATTCCAACGCACCTTCCACGTCTGTTTCACGTCTTGCTGACGCAATCGAAGCGTTGCGGGCTGGGCGTTCGAGTCGGCGTCGAACGTCAGGTCCAGGGTGGTTGCCTCGGGCACGGCAGCAAAATCGGTCCATTCCCGCCCCGCGCCGACGCGCAGGTGCTGCATCCGCTCGGTGACAACCGTCCGCTCGGCGGACACATTCGAGCAGGCGGCACAGAAGAACAACGAGACGACCAAGACGTGGCGGAAGAGCGACATCGAATGCTCCTGGCGTTGAATTACGAGTGTTATCGCGCGCTCGGCAGGTGACGAACGGCGTGCGCCTAATTATGCTGACAATTCGCCATCAACAGCAAGCTGCCGAACTCGAAGCGAGCATCGTTGGAACGACACATGGCCTCGCCGCTGATCCGGCGAGGTAATTTGGCGAAAATCTCCCGCTTCTTCGGACCACAACGATAAGTCGAGATTGTTCGCCTAATTCAAGGGTGATCGGCTGGAGTTGGTCCATTGTCACGACGATGCTGGAGAGATGGACGAAACGACTGTAGACTGGAGGGTCCCGCTAGGCATGACACTGTTTGAAAAAGAAGACAGTTACACCTCGCCGACAATCTCGACTGACTATGTTTCCCCAATCCACCGGAGAGAGACGCTGGTGAATCTCGAACGATCTCTCGCTCCGTTCACGCCTCCCACGACGAATCTGGTTGACGTCCTTCGCTACTGGACGGAGCAGACCCCGGACCACACGGCCTGCTATTTCACGGATGGCGAGGGAGAAGAGATAACGCTGAGCTACGAGGCCTTGGACCGCCGCGCCCGCGCGATCGGTGCGCATTTGGTCTCGCTCGGAATGCGCGGCGAGCGAGTGTTGTTGCTCTATCCGCCGGGATTGGATTTTGTCAGCGGATTCATGGGTTGCCTGTACGCGGGGGCGACGGCCATCCCGGCGTACCCGCCGCGCCGCAATCGATACATGGCGCGGATCGACGCGATCTCGGACGACGCGCAAGCCAAAGCGGCCTTGACCGTCGCGGACGTGGCCGACCGCGTGCAAGGCCTGCTCAAGGAAGCACCTTCGCTCCAGGCAGCCACCTGGATGGCGACCGACCAGATTCCCGACGCCGCGGCCGATGCCTGGGAACCGCCGGCGTTTGAACGAAGTTCGCTGGCCGTGCTGCAATACACATCGGGTTCGACGGGCAACCCGAAAGGCGTGATGTTGTCACACGGCAACATCATTCACAATTGCCGGGTGATCGTTGATTCCTTCGAAACCAATGGCGGAACCGTCGGCTTGAGTTGGCTGCCGACCTACCACGACATGGGGCTTGTCGGCGGTGTGCTGCTGCCGCTGTTTATCGGACGGCCAAGCTTCTTGATGTCGCCGATGTCGTTTCTTCAAAAGCCAGTTCGTTGGCTGCGCGGGATCACGAAATACGGTGTCACGATCAGCGGCGGGCCGAACTTTGCCTACGATCTTTGCGTCGACAAGATCACGGACGAGGAACTCGAAGGACTCGATCTCAGCAAATGGCTGGTCGCCTTCAATGGCGCAGAGCCGATTCGCACCACTACCTTGAACGCGTTCACCGATCGCTTTGCCGCCGTCGGCTTCCGGCGCGAAGCATGTTATCCCTGCTACGGCATGGCGGAGACAACGTTGATCGTCACGGGCAGCTACCGGAAAGACCCGCCGATCATCCGCGCGTTCGACGGCGACGCACTCGACGAACACCGCGTCGTGCCCGCCGCGGTCGACGAAGAAGGTGCCCGCGAGTTGGTCGGCTGCGGACACGTGCTGCTCGAAGAACAAGTCATCATCGTCGATCCGGAAAGCCGTAAACGTTTGCCCGAGCATCAAGTGGGCGAGATCTGGGTGCGCAGTCCGAGTGTCGGACAAGGCTACTGGGACAAGCCGGAGATCACCAAGGAAATGTTCCAGGCGACGACCTCACGCGGCGACGGCGGCTATCTCCGCACGGGGGACTTGGGTTTCATGGATGATGGTGAGCTGTTCGTCACCGGGCGGCTCAAGGATCTGATCATCGTCCGCGGTGTGAATCGCTACCCACAAGACATCGAGCAAACGGTCGAGCGAACGGACCCCCGGCTTCAAGCTGGTGCCGCCGCCGCTTTCGCGGTCGATCTGAACGGACGTGAGTGTCTGGTTGTACTGACCGAAGTTGAGCGAACGCGTCACAAGGACTGGTCGCGCGTGATTCAGGCGATCCGCGGCAATGTCACACGTGAACACGAATTGCCGCCGGACGTGATCGTACTCGTTCGCTTCGGCTCGATGCCCAAGACGTCCAGTGGCAAGATTCAGCGTCACGCCTGCCGCGCGGCATTTCTGGCAGACTCGCTCCCGGTCGTCGCGCGTTGGACGGCCTGGTCCGGCGGAGAGGGAGTTGCTGATCAGGGCAGCGTGATTGTCGAGTCGCCGGCCGCCACCACGGCGTCGCTCAGCACTCCCCGAAGCGCGCTCGAATCGTTGCAGAGTGAAGTGAATGTGCAGGTTGCCGAAGTCGTCATGCACCACGTGCGCGCGATCGCCAAAGAGCGTGCCAAGGGAATAACGCTGGATTCGAACATCGTCGAAATGGGGATGGACTCGTTGGAACGAATGCAGATCGCGCACGCGCTAGAAGAGGCGTTCGGAGGCCGCTTCCCAGAGGACGTGCTGTCCGAAATCGAAACTTGCCGCGAGGTCACGCTGGCGGTGCAGACGTACATCGGCACCGAAGCTCGCATCCGCGACTTATCAGCTTCGGTGGTCAGACCGAGCCGCGAGAAACGCGACATTCAGCCCGCGGATTATCAGTTCGCTGAGATGGGCGAGTACAAAAGGCTCCAGCAACAGGCCACGCTGCTGTCCTTCACCGGTATCCCCAATCCCTACTTCACGCGACACGAGGGGATCACCAACGATCGCACCGTTATCGACGGGCGGGAGCTAATCAGTTGGTCGAGTTACAACTACCTTGGCATGTCGGGCGACCCCGTCGTATCGGAGGCGGCTCGTGAAGCCACGACGAAGTTCGGCACCAGCGTCTCGGCGAGCCGGCTGGTCTCCGGTGAAAAGACGATTCACCACGAACTCGAAGAAGGCATCGCGAAATTCCTTGGCGTCGACGACGCGATCGTTTTCGTAGGCGGACATGCCACGAACGAGACGACGATTGGTCACCTGTTCGGACCGGGCGACTTGATCCTGCACGATGCGTTGTCACACAACAGCATCATGCAAGGTGCAATTCTTTCCGGCGCGAGACGCCGCAGATTTGATCATAACGATGGGGAGCAACTTGATGCGATCCTGACAGAGATACGTCACGAATATCGTCGTGTGCTGGTCGTCATCGAAGGCGTTTACAGCATGGACGGCGACTATCCCGACCTGACCAAGTTCGTGGAAGTCAAACAGCGTCATAAGACTTTCCTGATGGTTGACGAAGCACACTCGATGGGGACGATGGGAGCCCACGGACGAGGCATCAGCGAACATTTTGGCGTGGATGCCCGCAGCGTGGATATCTGGATGGGGACGCTCAGCAAGTCGTTCGGAACCTGTGGCGGATACATCGCGGGTTGCCGCGAGTTAATCGAGTATTTGAAGTACACGGCACCAGGTTTTGTTTACAGCGTTGGCCTGTCTCCGCCAAATTGTGCGGCCGCCTTGGCGTCACTCGGCGTCTTGCAAAAGGAACCCGAGCGAGTCGCCAGGGTCCAAGCGAACTCGAGGCTCTTTCTCCGGTTGGCGAAAGAGCACGGATTGAACACCGGGTTCAGTAATGGCACACCCGTCGTTCCCGTAATCATCGGCAGCTCGCTCAACGCCCTGAGGCTGTCGCGTGCGTTGTTCGAGGACGGAATCAATGTGCAACCGATCTTGTACCCGGCGGTCGAAGAGAAGGCCGCACGGCTGCGGTTCTTCATCACCGCGATGCACTCGGACGAGCAAATTCGCCAGACGGTCGATGCAACAGCACGGCGACTGCGGGAGATCGACCCAAACTGCAAGAGTGCCTAGCGCCCGGGGTCTGCGAGTTTTCGGAGCCGATGCACTCGCCGTGACATAGAATCCGGATCCCGCGACAAAGAAATGGGATTGCAGCGAGGTATCACCACCCTAGAATACGGCTTGAAACACTTCTGACGCAGCCCCGGGAGACTTCACACAGTGCTGACTGAATCGCAAGTAGAACGCAGTTTTCGAAAGCTGATCAACGCTCAGGGACTCATCACGGAGACGTTCGACAAAGCCGAGGAGTTGCTGGAAGAACTTCGCCCCGAAAGCCCCCTTCGCCATCGGCTCTGTTCCGAGCTGGATGAGCTTCGCGACATTGCGCCGTCGGAGTAATCGCCGACGCGGCCGAGTCGAAAGAGATAACCGTGAGAGGCTGAAGGCAAAGCTCTCTCACGGTTCTTATGGGTTTGCCGGATCGATCGGACACTCAGCGCCGGAAGTCGATTCCGAATGTCGTTCCGAACAGCGTCACGTGCTCGTCGTTCGCGTTGATGTTATTCCCACGTCCAATGCCTTTCCCGAACTCCGTAAAGGTGATTCCGACTCGGATCGCGACGTCGCGAGTCACTTCATACGCGGCCTGTGCCCGGACTTCGCCACCGAACACTAATTCCGTCGCGTTGGCGTTACTGAACGTGTTTCTCAGGAAGACCCCCTCTGGTGCTTCATCCGTACCCGTCGCGTCGTAGAAAGTCAGCTCTGACGCTAACAGCGTCTGTTGGAATTGGAAGTTCGAGAACAGGAAGGCACGAATCTCACCGGACAAGTTCCAGCGCCCTTTGTGCTTATACCATCTGGCTCCGAACTGTCCGCCAACCATGTGGTTATCGAAGCGCGAGGTCAGTTGGTCGAATTGTTCGTTTTGAAGGTCGCCTGGATCAATCGTCAGCGGTGGCACCTGACCAACCGGAACCCCCAAATCCGTAATTCGAGTGTAAGTATCCTGTTCCCAAAAGTCTTGATACTTGATGTAGCGGAAGCCAAAAAATGGTTCGAAGTGACTGCCGTAGTGGAGCGGCTTCCAGCGGAAGGACTTGTTGAGCTCGAAGCTTGACAGATCCGCGACATTAACGCTGTCGCGAATGAAGTACCTTCGATCCTGCGAGAGGACATTGTTCATGTCGCTTCGCGGAACTCCCTGATTGGCAATCGCGTTGGCACCACCACCACCACCTCCGCCACCACCTCCGCCACGAAGATCGACATTGTCTGGATCGCCGTTGATCACGTCGGCTGTCTGCAAGAGGTTCACGCGTTCTGCTTCGGTGACGTTGTAGTAGTTCGGACCATTAATGTGCCAGAGTTCGCCAAACCAACCGTGGTTTTCAGGGCTCATGTAGCCAACCGTGAAGCGATTGCCCCACGTAAAGTCGCCCTCGGTATGTGTCGGCTCGGCTTCGGGCCGCGTCATGTAGATGTACAGGCGATCGGCCGCTCCGAACCAGCCGGTAGTCGGCTCGGGTCCGCCGCCAAACTCGCCGAATTCGGCGGGTGCGAAAAACTGAAAGTCGTGTGGAAACGCGGTCGTATCCACAAACGGGTGCCAGAGATCGGGATTGTTACCGTCCGGGTCGATAACCGGCAGGCCCCGATGTATCTCGTGCTGCGCATGGAGTTGCGGAACCAGCAAGGAGAGAGCAACGATTGTTGCGAGGGACGCGGTGATTTGGCGTAGCGACATGACTTTCTTCCACCCTTGACGGTGACGATGTAACGGTCACGATTGCATGAACTCGTCTGCGCGATAGACGATGCTCGTGACGGTGTTATCGGAAATGCGTGTCACAGAAGTTGAGTAAGAAAGGCAACCCTTGCCGAGAAATCCGATAGTACCGGTCGTCGGGGGAACGCTAGCAACCGCGTCAAGAAATAAAAGCGGCCTTCACAGGTGGGGCAGAAACCTATGAAGGCCGCAGGAATCGCTTTCGCAGGTGGGGCAGAAACCTGCGAAAGCTGAAGGGAATCAGGTACCTGACGCCGGTTATTATTGCCGATCCAGAGGGGATTGCAATGCACGACGAGCTGGAATTCCGCAAATAGTTTCCGCCCCCTCCAACAGGCGAATTGAATTGCTCTCGCTACCTGAGAGCATATACTTCGGTAATGTTTTCCCACACGCAAGTCGTGTGGATTCTCTCGACGCGCCCAACAACAGAGGCGATACCAATGTCCGTCAAGCAATTTCGAACGTCAGTAGCTGCCATCTGCCTCGCGTGCTTCGTTTCAAGCGTCTTGGCCGATCAGCCAGCGGACAAAGCGGAACAAGACTTTCTGCGACTTCGCCGTAGTGAAGCCAACGAACTGGTGGCGCTCGAGACGGCCATCGCAAGCTACCAAAAGACCGACCAAGGCGAACAGATCCTTGTCGATCTGATCGGAGCCGTCCACATCGCCGACAAGCGGTACTACGACGAGTTGAATAAGGCGTTCGAGACTTACGATATTGTGCTTTACGAATTGGTCGCGCCGCGAAACACAACGCCGACACCAGGCGCACGCTCGGCAAATCCGGTCAGCTTCCTGCAGTTGACGATGAAGAACATCCTATCACTGCAATTCCAATTGGACTGCATCGACTACAGCAAGAAAAACTTCGTCCACGCCGACATGACGCCCGAAGAGTTCGCCGAGAGCATGGACCAACGCGGTGAAAGCATGATGCAGATGTTTCTGCGGATGTTCGGGCAAAGTATCGCCATGCAGTCCCGAGATCCGGCGCGCAACGGCGACGCACAACTCTTCGCCGCGTTATTTGCCAAGCCGGAAGTCCGTGCGTTAAGTCTCAAGCGAATCATGGCCGAGCAGTTCGAAGACATGGAGGCGGCGACGGCTGTTCTCGATGGTCCCGAAGGTTCGACGATCGTCACCGAACGGAACAAAGCAGCTCTCCGCGTCCTGAAGCAACAGCTCGAAGCGGGACATGCGCGCATTGCTATCTTCTATGGCGCCGCGCACCTCCCCGATATGGAAGAGCGGCTCGCGGCCGACTTCCAACTGAAGCGTACCGGGACGAAGTGGCTCACCGCTTGGGATCTCTCAACCGATGATCCCGCCGCGAGCGAGTAGCCGCGCGACGCGAGTCGTCGTCCCCCGGCGTGACGCTTCCTTTACAGCGTCGCGATGATTCGACATACTGGTTCCGCGCGTCGTCAATGCCCTATCGCACCGCGATCGAACTGCGAGAAACAAGTCGAATGCCTCGGCTTTCCATCAACGAGCTAACTACCTACCGCTGGTCGTTCGAAGAAGATGTCGAGCACTACACGGCGGCCGGCATTCAGTCGCTGGCCGTGTGGCGTCATAAACTTTCGGACTTCGGCGAAGAAAAGGGAATGGAACTGCTCGTTGAAAGCGGCCTTGCCGTCTCCAGCCTACAGTGGGCTGGTGGCTTTACGGGAAGCGATGGCCGAACTCATCAAGACAGCATCGCTGATGCCCGCGCGGCGATCCAGCTCGCCGCGGATATGCACGCCGAGTGCCTGATCGTTTACAGCGGCAGCGGTGCCGGGCACACGAACAATCATGCCCGGCGACTGTTGACCGGGGCGTTGAAGCGGTTGCTGCCGATCGCCTGCGAATTCGGTATTCCGCTCGCGATTGAACCGATGCCATCGCGATGTGCTTCAGAGTGGACATTCTTGACGGACATCGACGAGACGCTACGGCTGTTCGATCAATTCGACTCGCCGCAACTCAAGCTGGTATTCGACACGTATCACTTTGGCCACAACGAAGCGATCCGCGAACGCCTGAGCGAACTCGCGCCGCGGATTGGCATCGTGCAATTGGCCGATGCCAAAGAACCTCCCGGCGTCGAACAAAATCGATGCCGATTAGGCGACGGCACGATCCCGCTTGAAGCGATGATCTCGTCACTCGTTCATGCCGGCTACGGCGGCTACTTCGACGTCAAATTGATGGGCGAAGAAATCGAAGCTTCCGACTATGCCGAGTTGATCGCGCATTCAAAAGTCTCGTTCGAGCAGCTGACGTCGACCGTTGTTTAGCCCGGCTTATTCATCAGCCGCCTGGCGCTAGCCTGCGGTTCTCTTTTTCATCAGCCGCCTGGCGCTAGCCTGCGGTTCTCGCGAACATCGAAAGAACCGCACGCTAGCGCGTGGCGGCTCATTTGCGCCGTGTTTTTGGCAAGCTGGCCGTAACTCTTTGTTGCCAACGCAGGTTATTAAGAATGCTGACCGTTTCATGAATAATCCGGTTTAGCGGCCTCAATCGGGGATCAACTCCAGGCACACCAACCGATCGTCACCTCGCACGTACAGCAACCCGTGCGACAGGATCGGGGCCGCCCAGGCCGGATGCTTCAACAGCGGGCGCGGTTCGAACGCGGGATTCGTTGCTTCCCGAAGCATCATCATCTCCGAGACCAATTCGTACTTCTTCGGGTTGGCGCGAATCAGCTTCAAACTTCCATATTCACCGAGCTGAACGAAGTGGCCATCGACATACAGCAGCGACGAGCGTTCGCGCGTTTCCGGCGGCAGTTGCGCGATCCACTGCACCTCTCCAGTCTTCCAATCGATGCACCGCAAGTCGGCATCCGGCTCGTTCCGCCCACTGCACGCGTACAAGTTTCCGTCGAGATGGATCCCCGTGTTCCAATGCGTCATCATGGCCTTCGGTTTGCGGGGGCTCGGATCGTCCGACCAGACGAGTTCGTATCCGCCCGGCTTCACCGCCAGCAGCGAGCTGCCGATCGTATAGGTTTCCGAAACAAAGACTTCATTGCCGGCGACGATCGGTGTCGCCGCATTCACGCTTTCCAACTTGATCGACCGCCAGGGATACTGAAAGTCGACTTTACCGCTCGCCGGTTCAAAGCCGACCAATCCGCCGCGTGCGAACATGAAGCACCACCGGCGACCGTTGATCGTTGCCAGCTGCGGCGACGAGTAACTGGCAAGTTCATCCGTAATCTCGTATTTCGCTTCGCCGGTGAGCTTGTTGAAGGCGACAATCCCCGTCCCATTGCCTTCGATCCGCCCACCACTCTCGTACAGGCCCGGGCTCCCCGGCGGGCTGCCGCCAACCATGCAAATCAACAAGTCGCCTTCGATGATCGGCGTGCTGCCGATACCAAAGAAATTCTGACAGACGCCGTACTTCGTGTTGACGTCCAACTTCCACAACACTTCTCCGTTGCCGGCTTGCAAACAATGCAGCATCCCTTCGGCACCGTAGATATAAACCCGCTCGCCATCGATGACCGGCGAGCAACGCGGCCCGTTGTTGTATCCCAGCAGATCTTCGTAGTCCGTCGGATACTGAAAGCGCCACAGCTCCTCGCCCGTTTCCGCCTTGAGGCAAAGCAACGTCGCTTTGTTGCCTTGTCGCTCGGACTGGTACAGCCGCCCTTTGCTGATACTGCCGATCCCATAGCCGGTGTGCAGTTCTCGCTGCCAAACAATCTTCAATCCCCGCTCGGGCCACGGCGAAATGATGCCGGTCTCAGACGACTTGCTGTCGCGATTCGGTCCCAGGAAGTCCGGCCAGTCGACTCCCTTCTGGCGTGTCCACAGATCCGTTAACCCATCGGGAGCACTGTCGGACGCCGCAGGCTGTGGCTGTGGCTGTGGCTGTGGCTCGGTCGCGGTTGTCGGCGAAGTTGTATCATCCGCCGTCGTCGGACCACCGTTCGCACAACCGAAGAGCGCAGTCAGCACGAACATCAGTAATAGGTTTCGTGTTAGCATCACGGCTGATCCCTCTTTCTCGCGGAGTCGTGTCCGAATGACGATTCGTGCAACCATGCTAATATAGCCTTGTTGGCCGGACTCGCGTAGACTTTGCACCGCCAGCACCCTCCGCAAGCCAAGAATTCTCCGATGCTCGAAGTCAATCATCGTATCTCAATCCCGCTGAAACAGTTTGCCTTCACCTTCGCCCGCAGCAGTGGTCCCGGCGGCCAGAATGTCAACAAAGTCAACAGCAAGGTTACGCTGCACTGGGATGTAACCACGTCGCCGAGCCTGCCCGCGGACGTCCGCGTCCGTTTCCTCGCCCAGTACCCGCGCCGCATCAACAAGAGCGGGCTCCTTGTTATCAGCAGCGAGCGGTTTCGTGACCAAGGCCGCAACGTCGCCGACTGCACCAACAAACTGCGCGATTTGATTCTCGCTGTCGCCACGCCGCCCAAGAAACGTCGACCGACCAAACCAACCAAGGGTTCCAAAGAGCGCCGCCTCGCCGGCAAACGCGAAAAGGCTCAAAAGAAACAAGAACGCGGAAAGAACTGGGCCGGCGAGTGACCCCCGTGAGTTGACCGCTGCTCAGCGAGCCGACGGCGCTAGCCCAATGCCACTCACTTGGTAGTGGTGGCTTCCAGCCGCCACCTGATTTCACGGGAATTTGTGGCGGCTGCAAGCCACCACTACGTCCGATTGTTACGCGAACTGAATGGCATTTGGCGCTAGCCGCCACAGAACCTGACCTGGCCAGTGTTCTCGTGGGAACAAATGAGTTTCTCGGCCAAAAGCTGGCGTCAGAATATCTCCGAAATATCGGCCTCCGTCGTAGCTGCGGTCGCCAGACCGCAGGCTTCCAGCGGTCCAGGTTCTGGCGAACCTAGCTACAGCGGACACGCCCATGTCAGGTTCCCTGGTCTCGCTGCCGGTGTCTCTCACCACGCACACTTTGAACGACGCCCCGTCGCCCGGCATGGTGAGACCCGCGTCGATGTCGGTCGTTTCGCTGCCGGCGGGAAACGAATCCACCACCGGCACCCGCTCCGGCTGCTTGGCCCGCACGGCATCGATTTTCACTTCCTTCTTCAAGACCTGCTTGTACAGGAACAGCAGCGCGGAAAAGGCTTGATTCTGCGTGCTGGCCGAGACCTTTCGCTCGACGGCCAGATGTGTCAGAAAGCGATTGATTTCCGCGTCGGCCATTTCCGCCGCATGTACCCACCCGCCGTCGGCTTGTTTGTGAAACCGCAAGAACTGTTCGATCCAACGGAGATACGCTTCTTCGGTGCGGATCGACATGTGCTTCGCACGGGCCTTGATCGGACCTTTGTGCAAGTAACCCGAAGCGTAAGCGAGGACGGCGCTGGTTTCCACCTCAAATCCTCGCTCACGCATCGGGTTACGATGGTCGAGTTGCTCGCATTTTTCGCAAAGGTCCGATCAAGGCCCTTCGCACGCATCAACTGTCGAGTCTCTTCCAGCAGCGGAGATTTCCGCGGCCGTGATTATACAGGCGTCTGCATAATCTGCTTTCCTCGAAGTCCGTCTAATCCCAGAAATCTGTCGTCCATGATTGACACAACCGCAGCAGTATGCAGAATGCTGTCCAGCCTGAAAAGTACAGACGTCTGTAGAATATATGTTATACCGCCGAACACTTGAACCACTTGTGCGGGTCGGTGGTCGATGTGATGGACGCTTTACTTCCAAACTGGTTGGAGAAGGTCGATGAAACGAGCAATCGCTGCCCTAGCGGCAATCGCCCTCTGTGCCGTCTGCTCCGTTTATGCGGACTACTCAGTGTGGGATACAGGAACGTGGCCCGAGAGTTGGCCGAAGGAACTGGAGCCGCTGCGAAAGCAATCGCGAACTTTCGGGGGGCCAAAACCCCCAGAGATGCTGCACTATGCAATCGCGTTCACCAAGCGGGATGAGTTTGAGTCAGCCTGGCCGCATCTCCTGAGGATCAAGTCCAAGGGTGCCCCGATCGTTCTGAGGCGGGGTCCGAGTTTCTGGCTGGGTGACAAGGTCACGGCAGGGGTTTGTGTCCACACTCCGCCTGCAGGCGAAGCCCCGATCGCCGACGGGAAGGATGCGAAGAGAAACTGGGAAAGGACCATCTACATCGAGCTGATTGTGGATGGAGAGATCGTCGACCTGAACCATATCTTGCTGCCACCGGATACTCCGATCATCGACGAGCGTTTCAAAGAAGGCATAAATCCGGTAGCCGGGACGGTTGCCCGTCCCGGCCCCGACACCACCTAGCATGCGGGTCCGCA
>JAQBZB010000027.1 GCA_027622275.1 Planctomycetota bacterium
GCTCGGCGGGAGCCTCGCCCTCCCAGGAACCGGGAGTCTCGTGAGTTAGCCAGCCTCGGCAGAAGCACAGCGATGCTGGGATCTGACAAGCTGCGTGGCGAGCTTCACCGCCTCGATCATACTGGTCGCTTCGGCTTTTCCCTGCCAAGCGATGTCGAGCGCCGTTCCGTGATCGACAGAGGTCCGTATGATCGGCAAGCCGAGAGTGACATTCACGGCAACATCGAACGCCAGTGCCTTGAGCGGGATATGGCCTTGGTCGTGATACATACAAACGAAACAGTCCGTTTCACGACGACGATCTGGTAAGAAGGCCGTGTCTGGCGGAACTGGGCCTTCGACGTGGATTCCACGGCGACGCGCCAGCTCGATCGCCGGGGCGATGATCCGCTCCTCTTCGCGGTCGCCGAACAATCCATCTTCGCCTGCATGAGGGTTCAGAGCGCAAACCACCAGCTTCGGCTGCCTGCCGCGCAACTGGCTCATCGCCGCGTGACTGATCTCGATCACTTCCAGAATTCGGTCGATCGTCAAGATCGCCGGCACGTCGCGGTAACCGACATGCGTCGTGACGAAACTGCAAGTGATCTCGTCGCAAGTTAGCATCATGCAGACGCGGTTGGAATGAGTTTCGGCGGCAAAGATCTCGGTGTGGCCAGGGTAATGGATGCCCGCGGAATTCAGAGCCTTCTTATGAATTGGGCCGGTGGTGACGGCGTCGACCTTTCCGGTCATCGCCGCGTCGATTGCCGCCTTGATGTAGCGATACGACGCGCGCCCGGTCATCTCGTTGACCACGCCCGGTGTCACCGCGATCGAGCGATCTTCGGCGAAGTCGATGATGGTCGGCTCCGTGATTTTGTCCCACGTTGCTTCCCACGTGACATGGTCCACGACACGGGGTAGCGTCCCCAAACGACAGCACTCCGCGACGGACTCCAGCACGCCTGCGTCACCGAAGACGAGCGGCATGCATTGCTGCTGCGTTGGCGCGTGCGACAAGAGCCGCAAGCACACTTCGGGGCCGACGCCCGCCGGGTCGCCCATCGTGACCGCGATCTTTGGTAGCTGCATCGTCATGCGATCAGTAGCCTACGGCCGCGCCGTCTTTGCGAGCCTCGGTTGCACCATGCAGGACGCCGTTTTTTCGATCGATCAAGATCCCTTGGTATCCGCCAAAGGCTCCCTTGGCTCGCATCACTTGATGGCCTTTCGCCCGCAAGGCTTCCACGGTTCCGTTCGAGATCCCGGATTCGACTTGCACGATTCCAGCACCTTGAGCCGCCACGCCCGTCGGTTCCGCGCTGCCAAGATGCCGCACTCGCGCGGCATCGCCCGCGGCCTGCACGTTCATGCCGAAGTCAATCAAGTTGACGACCACCTGTGCATGTCCTTGCGGCTGCATGTCACCTCCCATGACACCGAAGCAGAAATACGGTTCGCCGTCTTTGGTCAGCATCGCGGGGATGATCGTGTGGAAGGGTCGTTTACGTGGCTGGTAAACGTTGAGGTGTCCTTCTTCGAGCGAAAACAGGGCTCCGCGGTTCTGCAGCGCAAAGCCAACTTCTCCGGGGACAATCTGCGAGCCGAAGCCGTGGTAGTTGCTTTGAATGAACGAGCAGCAATTGCGGTCCTTGTCGACGACCGTCAAGTAGATCGTGTCGCCATGAACGAGTTTCGGATCGCCGGCAGGAACGTCAGTCGCCGCTCTGTCCATGTCGATCCGCTGCACCTGTCGCGCCGCGTACTGCTTCGAGATCAGCTCGGCCGTCGGCAGCTTGTTGAATGCTGGATCGGCGTAGAACTTGGCTCGATCTGCAAAGGCGAGCTTCTTGGCCTCGACAAACAGGTGCAAATACTCCGGGCTGCCGAATCCCATCGACTTGACATCGAACGGTTCCAGTGCGTTTAGTATCTGCAATGCCGCGATGCCCTGACCGTTGGGCGGCAGTTCCCAAACGTCGTAGCCGCGATAGTTCGTCGACACGGGCTCGACCCATTCCGCTTCGTGCTCGGTGAAGTCGCTCATCGAGAGGAATCCGCCATTCGCTTCGCTGAAGGCGACAATCGCCTCGGCAATGTCTCCCCGATAGAACGCCTCGGGGCCGTTGGTTGCAATGCGGCGATAGGATGCGGCGAGTCGTGGGTTCTTGAACAACTCGCCAAACTTCGGTGCCCGTGTACCGTCGACGAGGTACGTCTTTGCCGAGTCCGGCCACTCCTTCAGCTTGGCAGTAGCTCCCTTCCAAGAGCTTGCAATCACTTCCGCTACCGGAAATCCTTCTTCCGCGGTGGCAATCGCCGGTGCCAATAACTCGTCGAACGACTTGCTCCCGAATCGATCGTGCAGTTCCTGCCAACCGCTCACGCAACCAGGCACAGACCACGACAGCGGCCCAAACGTCGGGATTTGTTTGTGGCCCAGCCGCAAGAACTCGTCGCGTGTAAGATTGCCCGGACTCCGCCCGCTGGCATTCAAGCCATACAGTTTCTGCGTCTCATCGTCCCAATAGATTGCAAACAGATCGCCGCCGATTCCGCAGCTCATCGGCTCGACCAGGCCAATCATCGCGCTGGCGGCGATCGCCGCATCGGCAGCGTTGCCGCCGGCCTTGAGCACATCGAGTCCGGTTTCCGCGGCGAGTGGATGGCTGGTCGCGACGATCCCGTGCTTGGCGAGAACGACGGAGCGGCTTTGATGGGGATCACCGACCGGGCGATCGTATCCGGCGGCGCGTACAGTATTCACATCGTCATGAAAGAACTCGGTCATGATGCAACTCACCGCTACGAAGAATGACAGAGCAAGCAACGCATAACGCGTCATCGCTTCAACCTCCAGAGTGCGCAGGAAACAGACCCGTTTGTACGCTGCATTCCGCGAGAAGGCAACACGCGGCAGAGGTTATCGTGGCACCCAGCACGGCAGGCGAATACTAGCTGCCTGGCTTTGCCGACTTGATCAGCTTTTGAAGACGCGACTTGGTGCGAGCAGCTTTGTTCTTGTGGATGATGTTCTTCTGGCCGGCGCGGTCCAGACGCTTGGTTGCGTCCTGCATCTCGGCTTCTGCTTTGCCGACGTCGCCTGCTTGGACTGCTTCCCGAACCTTGCGAAGCTGTGATCTCAGTGCCGACTTGACGGCTTTGTTACGGTCACGTCGTACTTCCGTTTGACGAAGTCGCTTCTTGGCACTATTGGTATTTGGCATGGCTTCTTTTGAAGAACTCGGGGGTCTCGGTAGTTGGGTTCCGGAACGGGCGTCCCTGTGACAAAGTAGAATCAGCCTTTATGGCGAATCTCTCGAATCTTGTCTAGCCGGGGGGCTGCGTCCTTGTAGGCGGGATCGAGCGCGAGCAATGCGGACAGATGCTCTTCCGCCGTGTCATAGTTGCGCAATCCAGCCGCCAAGACGCCGCTTCGATATCGCGCAAGCTTGTGCAAGTCAACGTCTTCCGTTGTCGCGGCCCCGGTCACCGCGCGCAGGTAGCATTCCATCGCCTTGTCGTATTGCTTCGTTCGCTGGAGGCATTCGCCCAGCTCCAACAAGGCATTTGCCTGCCGATTCTCCAGCCCGGCAGCTTCGGAAAGAAGCGGAATGGCCTCTCGATAATTGCCAGCCTTGCGGAGCCGCACGCCGAGTTGGAACTTGGCTTCAAGATCGTTCGGATATCGCTCGGATCGTGCGTTAAACACTTCCAGCTCGTAACGATTCAGATCCTGACGCAGCTGATCTGCAAGCTGTTGGGCCGCTTCCTCACCGCTGGCGGTCGCACGTTTCTCGGCGATCGTGATCTGCTCTAGTTTACGCAAGATCTCGATATCTTCGAGCCGTTCGCGAGCTTTCAAGTTCCCACCGGATGCCGCTACCGCCTTATTCAACACATGGGCCGCGTCGCCAAGTCGTTGTTCGGCGATATGTAAATCCGCCAGTTCGAAGTAGCTCTCGACATCGGTCGGATTGTTGGCGACCGCTCGCTCCAGCTCCTGTCGCGGTGTGAGTGTGAACTCGCGACGCTCCGTGGCTGCGCCGGCCGCAACTTTCGATTCCGCTTCGGCCTGGCGTTGCGCCCGCCGCCGTGTGCTGGGGCGAGTATCTTCCTGACGCGTCACGCCAATCGTCTTCGCGATCTGAAGCTCGGAGATCATCCGTTGGGCTTCATCGTCACCGCGTTTGGCTTCGTCGACACGGGTCCAGCAACTAATGGCTTGATCGAATTGACCCATGCGAGCCAGAGATAAGGCACAATGCCGGTTGACCGCCGCGTCCTGCGGATTCGGGGCGAGTGCGTTTTTCAAATAGCGCAGCTCGGCTTGGTGATAGCCAAAGGCCGCGCAAGCTTCTGCCGCGGCTCGCAATGTCACCACGTCCCACGGGTTAGATTTCAATGCTTCCGCTGCGAGCTTCAGGACCTGTCTCCAGTTTTCTTTCGCAACCGCCTTCTTGATCGGTCCCTTGCCGCCGAAGTTGAGCATCGCCCCGCGTTTATTGTTGTTGTACTTCCGATGCAGGTTCTCCAGGAACGCTTCGAGATAGACTGTGTTGGCGGGGTCGTGAAGTACACACTGCAACAAGAACGAGTGGACATAGTCATAGTCGTACTTTTCCTGCGTCATCAACTTGGTGCCCTGCTCGTAGCACTCTTGAAGCCGACGCCGAACTTTGGGAGAAATCGCTGCCTCTTCTGACGGATCGGATGCAGCGGTCGACGAATCCTGCGCCATACGGTTGCTTTCGTGCTTGCGAAGCCTGTTCGAGATGCCGGTGGGAACTCTTCGTATTCTAACCGGTACGTGTTGGGTCAGCCAACGGCAGCGAGATGGACTTTCCGCGTTGCCTGACATCGAGCCTGAAGATACCACGCTGTGCGCGAGTCTCCGACCCCGCGCTACTCGCGACCGCCGGTCTCACTGCCGAGGTCAGATATCTGCGCCGAGCAAGCGACGAATGATCAAACCCAATCGAGCCCTGTCTTCACCTTCACGCGATCGACGTAATCGCCCAGCAGACCGCCGATGACATCCCAGCGGGCGGGCCGACGGACTTCAATGTCACCGTGTTCGTTGATTCTCACGATGGTGTCGTCTTCGACGCCAGCCGCTTCCAGGTTGCTGTGGTTCAACTCGTCGTCGGCGACGATCTGACTTAATGTCTTGCCAGTCATTTCCAAAAATCGCATAGCTAACGTCGCCTTGTTGCTCGATCAGTGAATCCGTCTGGCGAAACAAAGACAAGAGACTATTCGCCGGATGACAAGCTCAAGTTTAATCCAGCGGCAGCGGAAGTTGAAGCGTGCGACGCCGCTCGTTCCCAGGCTCCTGCCCAATGCCACTCACTTTGTAGTGGTGGCTTCCAGCCGCCACGTGATTTCACGGGAATTCGCGGCGGCTGGAAGCCACCACTACGTCCGATCGATTCGCGGACTGGATAGCATTGGGCGCTAGCCGCGGACCCAACATCGGATGCCCGACGCTAGCGCGTTCGGCTCAGTCCACAAATCAAGCCGCAACTCGCTTCAACTCTTCCAGCGACTCGAGATGTCCCTTGGCAGCGCCGAGCGTTTCTTCGGCTAAGGCTTTGGCCAGCGGAGCCATGCTGAGTTGCGTCACAACCGCTTCGATGGCTACGAGGTCTTCCTTCTGCTCCTTGATAATTTCGTTGAGCAAAAAGTCGAACGACAGATCGTGGTAGCCCGTGTAGTAGATGGGGAACTCGCCATTGTCGACGACGCCATGATGCTCGATGACCATCGCCGCCAACCGCGCGGACGTATCGCGTTGATCGGCGGCCATCAAGCGCAACGTCTCCTTGGCCGCCTCGTCACCGCGATGCCACGCCGGTGCGGCGTAAGTCAGATATGCCGGCAGCGAGCGATTGTGCATCGCAATAAGCCGGTTGAGCAGGTGGTTGATCGTTGCTTCACTCATGGATCGAATAACCTAAGCAGCCGCCAGCAGATAAAGGGTTGCCGCGTGAGCCCATTCGCTCAACACATTCCAGTTCAACATCAGCAGCAGCGTCGGTGCCGTGACCAGCCAGACGAAAGCACCCTGAAGCGAAACCTCCGGGTAGACGAACGGCGGGCGATCAGCCGGTTCTTCCTCCATCGTCATGACTTTCACGACACGCAAGTAGTAGAACAGACTGATCGCGGTATTCATGCCGCCGATCACCAGCAGAACCATCAAAAATCCCGCGGGATGACCGGCACTCACGCTGACCTCGTAGCCGTCGACCAACGACGCGAAGATGGCGAACTTGCCAATGAACCCGGACAACGGCGGCAAGCCAACAAGACTGAACAGAGTCAGCGACAGGCAAATCACGGTCAGTGGACAGCGGCGAATCAATCCGGCATAGTCGGCGATCTGTTCGGTGTGCATGGCGTTGCGGAGAAACGCCACGATCGCGAAGGCAGCGAGATTCATAAACACATAAGTCGCGATGTAGATCGCCAGCGCGGCGATCGCGTCCTGCGCTTGCAAGGGCGCATCGCCAGCCATTACGAGGAAGGCGGCGACGCTCATCATCATGTATCCGGCATGAGCGATCGTCGAGTAGGCCAGCAGGCGTTTAATGTTCGTCTGTCCGTAGGCCGCCAGGTTGCCGAACGTGCAAGTGATGGCAGCCAGGAAGGCGATCAACTTGGCCATGAACGTTCTTGATGCAGCGAGGCCGTCGATCGCTGCTGCCGAGGCATTGGGCTCGTCACCGCCTTCAGCGTGCCCGGTGTGCGATTGGCTTGCGGTTGTTGGTTCTTCACCTTCGTCCGCGAGCGCAAATAGGCCGCCATTGGAATGATTCAGCGACACTGTCTCGTTCGGTGCGTGCTGTTGTGCCACTGACCTTGAACCGGGCTCGATGCCGACGGGCGGGATGGCTCCGAATCCGATAGCGACTCGGACCAGCAACGCCAAAGCAGCGGCCTTCGAGGCGATACTCAAGAACGCGTTGACTTCCGCGCACGCGCCCTCGAACACGTCCGGGCACCAGAAGTGGAACGGAACGGCGGATAACTTGAACGCGAGACCGACCATCATCAACAAGCCGCCGAGCGCGAGGACCATGATCTCCCCACTAGGCATTCCCGGCAATCGTTCCGCGAGTTGAGCGGCCATGGTCGGCAAGTGGGCTGTGTTCAACAGGCCCGCGACGAGACTGATTCCATAAAGCATCACGCCCGCCGCGCCGGCACCGTAGACCGAATACTTGAGCGCGGCTTCGCTTCCCGTCCGCCGCCCTTTCAGCATTCCCGCCAAGACATAGGACGGCACGCTGGCCATCTCGACCGCCATAAAGACCATCAGCAAGTGATTCGCCGAGGCCATCAAGCACATGCCCAACGTCGAGCCGAGGACGAGTGTATAGATGTCCGCTCCGTCCTCCCGATCCGGAATGCCCGAGAGTTTCGTGAAGACCGCAAACAGAAACGCAAAACCGATCAACACGCTGCGCATGTACACCGTGAACGGGTCGTAGACGAGCATCCCGGTGAAGATTTCCATCCGCGTAACGGCGGCCAGCGATCCGGGCAACGGCGGGTGGCTGCCAAGGTGCTTCCAAGGTGACGAGGCAACCAGTGCGAGTCCGGTTCCGATCAGCATCACCCAAAACAGATCAACTTTGCTGCCACCTTTGAACAGCCGGATGAAGAGCAGCAAGACAATCGTCGCGCACAAGCACAACTCTGGCGCGAACACACCGAGACTCGAATCCGCGGTCGGCAGGGAGAACAATCCCCCGGACACGGAGCCCTTGGTATCGATGATCAGTTGACTAACGAGTTCGTGCAGATTCACGGTTGTTGCTGTTCAAGGACAGGGGGTGATTCTTGGATGGTGACGTTAGCCAGTTCGGTGTTGGACGCCCCGTCGTAAATGAATTGCCGGGCGGCAGGCGAAAGGTGTCCGTTCTCTTCGAGTGCTTCCAGCCGAGTAACGGAGGCTCCGCTCGCGGTCGCGGCGGCAGTTGCCTCGTGATCGATGGTCCAGTCAGTCAGGTCTTGCGCTTGTGCTTCGACGGTCTTGTCCATGTATCGAAAAAGCGTTTGATACGGCCAAACACCAAACACCACTGCGAGTACGCACAAGACGCCGGCGATCGTATTCTCACGCAGGGTCGACGGCACAAGCGCTTCTTCATGCGGTCCGTTGTATTCAGCACCGAGGTAAACTCTTTGGACGGCCCACAAGATGTAGCCGGCAGTTAGGATCACGACGCTTGCGGAAATGATTGCCAACAAGGGGCTAAACGCGAATGACGAAAAAACCACAATCACTTCGCCGGGGAAGCCGCATAAGCCGGGCAGTCCCATACCGGCGAAAAAGATAATGATTGCTAAAGACGTGTAGACAGGCATCTTCGAGAACAGGCCGCCAAACTTGTTCAGGTCGCGATGATGCACGCGGTCGTAGATCACACCAACCATAAAGAACATGCCGGTCGAGCTGATCCCGTGAGCGATCATCTGGAACATGGCTCCTTGCATCCCCATGTTCCAATAGTCCGCGTTATAAAGGTTGCCGCCGCGGGCGGACCAGACGCCGAGTCCTAAGACGACGTATCCCATGTGGCTGACCGAGCTGTAAGCGACCAGGCGTTTGAAGTCGGTTTGAGCCAGCGCGGCGAAGGCTCCATAAACCATGCTGACCACGCCAATCAAGCAAACAAGATACGCCAGCTCATAGCCGCCGGCCGGGCAGATCGGGTAGCAGATACGGATGATTCCATAGCCACCCATCTTCAACAAGACGCCCGCCAGGATCATCGAGATTGGCGTTGGTGCTTGGACGTGCGCGTCGGGCAACCAGGTGTGCAGCGGCACGGACGGAACTTTGATCGCAAAGCCGATGAACAACAAGATGAACGCCCACCGCTGCAGCGACCAACCAAAGAGCAGGGAATCATTGAAACACTCTGTATGCTGCCCGATCTTGGCCAAAGCCAGCAAATTAAACGTGTGAACCGGCTTGTCCGTCGCGGGCAGCTCGACTTCGTCGGCGGGAACAATGAGTCCCTGGCCGCCAGCTAGTGCAGTGGCGTGAACGAGCGATGAAACACCTTCCGTACCGTTGATTGCCTTCACGACATCGGCAGCAGTGGCGTGGTCAGCACTGAGGTTAACCGTCACCACGTGCCCATCCAGCGAAGCGGTCGGCTGGCCGCTGGCCGCGACTTGGAACCGCACGGTGAGTGCATGATCATTCGAATCACCAGTTCGCATCAACGCCAACACGGCTCCGGGGCGAGTCGAGTCTTCGGCGGTGATGACTCGTCCAATGCGAGCTTCGACGTCCGGCGACACGTGCAGATCCTCCCAGACAACGGGGGCTTCGTCTTGCACGAGCGTGGAGATCTTTGCGACTTCACGAAGATCGCTGTTGAAATACAGCATCAAGATCGCGATCAGCATCAACACACTGCCGACCAGCGTGTACAGGAAGAACTTGATCGCCGCGTATTCACGACGCTCGCCGCCCCAAACGCCGATCAGGAAGTACATCGGCAGCAGCATGACTTCCCAGAACACGTAGAACAGGAAGAAGTCCAATGACACAAAGACGCCCAACATGCCTGTTTCGAGCAATAGGAACAGAATGCAGTAGCCTTTGACGTGCTTCGTGATCGACCAGCTGGCACCCATCGCCAACACGCAGACCAGTGCCGTGAGCATGACCAGCGGAAAGCTGATTCCGTCGAGCCCCATGTAGTATTCGATATTGAACGAGGGTATCCACGGCAGGTTGAACACGCTCTGCATCGAAGCCTCTGCGGCATCGAACTCGGTCTCGCCGTTACCGAAGAATCCGATCACGCATAAAGCCAGCACGGCCAGCGTGACTCCCAAGGTGATGTAGCGAGCCAATTCATCCTTGCCGCTCGGCACGAATGCCAAGACGACCGCACCAAGGACCGGCAGAAACACAATGAGACTGAGGAGTACCAGCGGATCTAACATCGATCATCCAGCCAGGGTAGGATTCCAAAAGAAACTGATCAAGATGAAGATCGCCACCGCACCGATGACGATAAACATCACGTATTGCCGAATGCGACCCGTTTGAATGGCCCGCAACGAGAGTCCGAGTGAGTGAGTTTTGGCCGCGAGGCCGTCGACGAAGCCGTCGACAATCTTTCCGTCAGCCAGCCAAACCCAGAACGTCGCGAACCGACGCGTCATCGCCGCCAAGCCGTCGACCAGGCCATCAATGCACTTCCGATCAATCCCGGAGATCCATCCCGACACGACGTGTGTTGGTCGGATAAAGATCCGGTCGTAAAGTTCGTCGAACCACCACTTGTTGAGCAGGAAGCGGTAGAGCCACTGGAACTGGGCACGCACTTCCGCCGGGTCCAAGTAACCCAGGCCGTACATCGCCGTGGCCAATAGGAAACCGGTGAAAGCCGTCCCGATGGCGATCAGCGAAACAGGGACCACGACGCTCGGTGCATGACCCGCGTTGACTTCGGGCCATCTCCAACCTTCGAGCCAGACGCCTTCCAGACCAACGTGATTATCAATCGTGTTGGCCTGTCCTAAGAGTCCCGAAAGGGTCACGCCGCCGAGTCCCCCCACGGTCCAAATCACAGCCACGGTGAGGGCCAGGGCACTTAACGCCAACGGCAGTTGGCCGAGCCAGGCGGGAAGCGAATCATGGTGATGATGCTCGACTTCATGGTGATCGTCGTCCGCATGGCCGTGATTGGCGGCATGAGAAGCTTCTTCTTGCTGCTCCTTGCCACGTAGTCGTCGCAGCACGAACAAGGCAGCGAACAGTAGCGTGGCAACCGTGCCTGCCACGACTCCTTGCCGAGGGGACCACGCAACGCCCACCGCCATGACCGCCAGGATGATCAGCGGAACATACATCGTCGGAGGCGATTCGTGGGCGTGAGCGTAACGCTCTTGATTGCGTGGTTCGCCGGCGAACGTCAAGTACCACATGCGGAACATATAGAACGCCGTGATCGCTGCGCCGCCGGCCGCCGCCAAGAAGAACACGCCCGCAAAGGCGGACTCATTCGCCTGCATGAACGAATAGGCTTGTTCGAGGATCGCGTCCTTCGAGTAAAAGCCGCTGAACCCGAGGCCTTTCAGATTCTCGTTGAAGAGCGTCATGATGAAAGGAATCCCGGCACCGGCGATCGCCAAGCAACCGACGAGCATCGTATAGGCGGTGACGGGCATCTTTTTCCGCAAGCCGCCCATCTCCGTCATCTCGTTGCTATGGACCGCGTGGATCACCGATCCGGAACCCATGAATAACAGGCTCTTGAAGAAGGCGTGGGTGATCAGATGCATCATGCCAGCCAACCAGCCGCCGACGCCCAGCGCCATCATCATGTAACCGAGTTGGCTGACCGTGGAGTAGGCCAGAACTCGTTTGATGTCCGTGGCGGTGATCGCAATTGTGGCCGCCATGAAGAGTGTGATCACACCGGTAACCGCGATCACGAGCAACACCTCGGGCGTGAACACCGGATAGAACCGACCGACCAGATAAACGCCCGCCGCGACCATCGTCGCCGAGTGAACGAGTGCCGAGACCGGGGTCGGGCCTTCCATCGCATCGGGCAACCAAACGTGAAGTGGGAACTGGGCACTCTTGCCAACGCATCCACAAAAGATCCCGACACCGGCGAGCACCAACAGGCCGTAGCCGTAGCCATTCTTTCGCCAGTCGGCGGTTCGGAAGGTTGCTTCCGAGTCCGTCGCGGCAATCGCTTCATCATCGTCAGCGAACAAGCCTTGATGATCGTGAACCAACGACGCAATCTCGTCTTTCGCGGACAAGCGAACCATTCCGTCCGGTGCGGCCATGCGGCGGTTCTCGCCGTGTCCCTCGCCATGCACCAAGGCCTGCGCTTCGCGGACCTGTGTGAAGATGCCGACTTGGGCATGCGTTTCGCCGTCGGGGTCGACGTAGTCATAATCGCCAAACGAAAACGTTCCGAGACCTGTCCACAAGGCGAGCAATCCAAGGATCATGCCAAAGTCGCCCACGCGGTTGACGATGAACGCCTTGTTGGCCGCGTTCGATGCGCTCTTCCGCTCGACGTAGAAGCCGATCAAGAAGTAAGAGCAAACGCCCACCAGCTCCCAGAAGACAAACACCATCGCGATGTTGCCCGCGATCACCAGCCCCAGCATGCTGAAGCAGAACAGCGACAGGTATTGGAAGAAGCGGGGGTAGCGGCCGGGGCGATGCAGATGCTCGCCGTTTGTCATTGTGACTTCATGGTCGGTGACATCATGCAACTCTTCGTGCATGTAACCGATCGCGTAGATATGGATCAGCGTCGCAATGAACGTGACCATACAAAACATGCAGACGGTCAAGGCGTCGATGTAGTAGCTGATACTAAGCCGCAAGCTGCCGAACTGGCCCAGCACCCACGGACCGCCGATCGCCGGCGCGTTGAAGTCGGCTGTGTAGTGAGGTTTGTCGCCGCTGCCGCCATGAGACTCATCCTCTGCGCCCGGTTCCTGCCCACGAACAACGACGTTCGATTCGGGAGCTGCCGACGTTGCGTGATCCCCGCCATGCGACTCAGGCGCGGGAGGATGATTCGTGAGCCAGATCACCAACGAAACAAAGGAGAGAATCGACGCCAGTGCAATCGCCGCGGTCGCCAAACTCGCGGCATGCTCACCCGCTTTGCCCATCCGCGGCCCAAAGACCAGGATGACAAAGAAGGAGCCCAACGGCAAAACAACCGCCCAGCCTAGCAGCATCGAAATGGAATGACCTGGATCCATCAGCCTTTGAGTTCATTCGCCTGATCGACGTCGATCGTGGCGTGGTTGTTGTAGAAGTTAAGTGCTATCGCCAGCGCGACAGCCGCCTCGGCGGCGGCCAGCACGATGACGAACAGAGCTATCAGCTGACCATCGAGCCCCAACGATTCGGCCCGAAGGTATTTGCTGCCGAAGGCGACGAAGTTCAGATTGGCACCGTTCAGCACCAACTCGACACCCATCAAGACTCCCAAGGCATTTCGCTTGGTCGCCATACAGACCGCGCCGGTCACGAACAGGACGGCACCGACCAAGAGATAGTGCGAAACGGAGACGGGTGAGATGCCGATCATGCAGCCGCTCCTGTCGAAGTCGCCCGCCGCTTCGTGCGTGCCATATAAGCCGCACCGACGAGCACGACTAATAAGTGGACCGACACGATGACGAACGGCAGCAAGTAGCCGGACATTCCTGGAACCAACGGCGAGCCCACTACGTCTGGGTCGAGCTTGTCGACGCGGACACCGGTGAAGCCCATGCCGATTTGTGTTGTCGTCTTCGATTCGGCGAGCCCGACCTTGGCGGGATTCGGATGGCCGCTCCGCCAATCCTCGACGCGCAGCGCGGCCGTGGCCAGCAGAAACAGCAGCGATCCGCCAACGATAATCGCCATCACCCACTCGCCGCTGCGCGTCTCCATCGAAATGAAGCGGCTTTGAGCGGTGAGCATGACACCGAAGATCAGCAGCACAAGCGTGCCGCCGACATAGATCATCAACTGCATCGCGCCAACGAACTCGGCACCCGCCAGGAAGAACAAGCCGGCCGACGCACCGAGCGAAAGGATCAAATAGAAGGCCATGTGGACGATGTTGTTCGAGAACAGGACCGCGACCGCGAATCCACACGTCAGCAGCGCGAAGAACGTGAAGAAGAGCGCATGCCAATCAAAGGCCGCCAGCAACATCATCTTGCACCGCCTTTCATGACAAGGCTGTCGACGGCTGCCGAATCAAAACTGCCAACTGATTCGCCTGGTAAGTCAGCAGGGGACGGCGTGACTGCCTGCGCACGAATCTCGCGCTCGCGATCCGCTTCGACTACCCAACTCTCGTGGGCGACAGAGCGATTGATCCCAATGGGCGAGGGAAGATCGTTGAGCGTGGGAACCTCGAACACCTGCCAAAACAGTGCCCCCACAAATCCAAACGCCGCGATCGGCACACAGTACTTCAAGCACGTTGTCATCACTTGATCGATGCGCAAACGCGGCAGCGTCCAACGCACCCACATCATTACTGTGACGCCGATCGTTCCCTTGAGGAGAAAGTTGAGACAGCCCATGAGATTTGCGATCTGAATCGCGACGGCTCCGTCTGTGACCTTTCCTATGTCACGGGCAATGAAACCAAGCAAATATCGCCCGATGTTGACCAGCGGTTCGACGACAACAACCAACACTCCAGCAATCGGTTCGGCGATCGGAATCGGCCCATGCCAACCGCCAAAGAAGAGGATGGCCGCGAGGCCGCTGACCAGGAACATCGAGCCGTACTCAGCCATAAAGAAGAAACTCCAGCGAAGGCCGGAGTATTCCGTGTGGAAGCCCGCGACTAATTCGCTTTCCGCCTCGGCCAAGTCGAACGGAGCACGATTCACACTCGCCGTGGCGCACGTGAAATAAACACAAGCGATGATGAACGTGAAAGGATCGTTGAAGGCCAGCCAGTTCGTAAATGATCCGGCCTGCATATTGCCGATCGTCACCAAATTTAGCGTTCCACAAATCATGCAAGGAACAACGACGCACATGCCGAGCGGAACTTCGTAGCTGACAACCTGAGCCGCTTCGCGCATCGCACCGAACAACGACCACTTCGACCCCGACGAGTAACCGGCGAGAATCGGACTGAAGACTTCAATACCGAGCACCGCCAAGATAAAGAACACGGCCGTGTTCATGTGCTGTGCAACCCAGCCATCTGAAAACGGCAAGGCGATGTAAGCACAATAGCTGGCCGCGAACCCAACATACGGAGCCAGCTTGAACAGCATGGCGTCCGCGTCTTTCGGCGTGATATCTTCTTTGGCGATCAGCTTGATACCGTCGGCCAGCGTTTGCAGCCAGCCGAACGCACCACCGACGCGCGTGGGGCCGAGCCGATCTTGAATGCGACCGGAAACCTTGCGTTCCAGCCAAATGAAAATCAGCGCGCCGACAGCCACGACGTGAATAATGAGCACGCAAGCAATGATCGCGGCCAACAGATAGGCCAGCGGAGCGGGCAAGTGGCAGGTCGTGTGAAAGAATTCGGCCACTGGTTTGAACTGATCCTAAGTCTCCTGCCCGGTACGCAACAACGACCTGGGCAGGCTTCTATTTTCTCGCTCCTGTTACCGGCGAAGCCGAGTCAACAGGCTAAACATTCACTACGAAGATCGTGAAATATGGCACAAAGTGTCGGGGATCGACAAGCCCCCGCGAACACAAATTCAACACTCCTCGGCCAGACTGACAGTTCGCACTGCTCGTGCAGCAAGCAGTTTGTAACTCGCACGAGTAAATGGAGAGTAGGAATGGGACAGACGAGACAAGCTCGTTGGGGACAGGAGGACTACCGGTCAATCTCCCCCATCACAATATCCAGCGAGCCGACAATCGCCGGCACATCCGCGATCAAACAACCGCGACAAAGTTCCGAGGTGACCGAGAGATTGCAAAAGCAGCTGCTTCTCGCTCGGACGCGCCACGGAATCGAGCTGCCGTCGCTCACCAGATAGAAGCCCATCTGGCCGCGAGGTGCTTCCGTTTCTAAATACACTTCACCCTTCGGCAGCTTGTGCGTCAGTTTGATCGGCACTCCCCAATCACCGCTGGCGGTGCTATAGCGATCGATCGCTTGCCGAACGAGGTCGATGGCCTGAACGACCTCCAACATGCGAACATAGAAGCGGTGCCAACAGTCGCCGAGAACCGTTTCCTTCGGCACCGCCGGATAATCGTGATCCTTTGGGTAGTGTCCATCCCTTTGCACGATCACTTCAAACGCATAGCCGTCATACAACTCGGTATAGCGATCTTCGCCGTCTCGCCGCAGATCGTAATCAACGCCGCTGCCACGCAGCACGGGGCCTGTGCAGCCATAGTCCACCGCCATCTCGCCGGACATCACGCCGATGTTCGCAGTCCGCTTGATGAAGATGGCGTTGGTTGTGAGCAGTGCGTGATACTCTTGGATGACCGGCTCGAACTGGTCGAGGAACGCCTCGCATTTCTGCAGCCAACCGTTCGGCAAATCGGCGGTCGCTCCGCCGGGCGTGAGGTAGCTGTAGGTCAGCCTCGCGCCGCAAGCTTCTTCAAACAGATCCAGAATCCGTTCGCGCTCGCGGAAGGCGTACAGGAAGGGGCTGAATGTTCCGAGGTCGAGCCCATAAGCTCCCATGCCGACCAAGTGGCTCGCGAGTCGGCCCATCTCGGCGATAATCACGCGGAGATGTTTGGCCTTCTCGGGTAACTCATGTTCGATCAGCTTCTCGACGCACAGCGACCAGCCGAGATTCATGTTCATCCCGGCCAGATAGTCCATGCGATCCGTGTAGGGAATCCATTGCCGAGGCGTCAGGTTTTCGCCGATCTTTTCGGCGCAGCGATGCAAGTAACCGATATGCGGTTCGACTTCGGAGACAATCTCTCCGTCGGTCCGCAGCACCAAGCGGAGCACACCGTGCGTACTCGGATGTTGCGGGCCCATGTTGACGAGCATCTCGTCGGTGCGGACGTCGAATTCGATGATCCGTGCGTCGTCGACTTGTGTTGCCATGTTTCGGTCCTGTCGTGACTACCTTCCGCGGATGCCGTGATATTCAAGCGGCATCTCGTAATCCTTGCGGAGCGGATACCCGACCCAATCCTCGGGACAAAGAATGCGGCGGAGATTGGGGTGTCCCATGAATCTCACGCCACAGAGATCGAAAACTTCTCGCTCGTGCCAGTTCGCCGTACTGAAAACTCCGGCCACCGATTGCACCTCGGGCAGCTCGCCCTCGACGTCGTCTTTCCAGCGGGGCAGCATCACTTTCAACACGAGCGTGTGCTTGTTGAACGTGCTCGACAGGTGATAGACGACTTCCATGTGCGGCTCCCAGCCAGCCTTGGCAGCCTTCTTGGGATCGGCCTCGAAATAGTCGACGCCAGAAATGCAATTCAGTAGATTCAAGCGAAGTTCGGCGTCGTCCCTCAAGTATTCGCAGACTTCGGCGATTCCGCCGGGCGCGACCTCGATCCACGGGTCGATGGCATCGAGATTCGATCCAGTGATCTTGCCACCGAAACGCTTCGACAGCCGCTCAACAAGATTCTGACCGCTCATGACACCAAGTCACCCGCGAAGCAGATGGGCTTCGCAAAAAGAATGCTGTGTTAGACCGACAACGCCGGCTCCTCGGCTTGTGTCTCGACGGGCGAGCCGCGTCGCGAATGAGCCCGCTCCTGGCTGACGGCACGAACCCAATCGAGGTCGCCTCGTTTCCAGACATAGGCAAAGCCGACCAGCAAGACCGCAAAGAAGACGACGATATCGACGATCGTGACAAACGCGAGCTGCCTGGCACCTTCGTGTGCGACCGATTCGGCGATCGCGACTTTGTCGGTCACCGCGCCGAGCGTCGGTTCGAGACTCGCGGGGACGGCATCCGCAACCACCGGGTGACGAACTCCCATCTCCTGGTAAAGCAGCCGGGCCGAATCCGTCAACGCGACGCCACTTTCCGCCACGACGGCAACTTCAAATTCTTTATCCATCATGTGCGTCGACTTGCCGAAGACCGTGGCCCACGGAAAGAAGAGCGCAACTTCGACATCAAAGATAATGAACAGCAGCGCGACGACATAGAATCGCAAGTCGAACTGCACGAAGCTCGAACCAATTGTTGGTTCGCCGCATTCGTAAATCTCGAGCTTCTCCTCGTGCGGGTCGTGTGGACGAACGAACCGTCCGACGAGCAGATTCACAAACAGGAAGATCAAACCAACACTGGCGAACAAGGCCAGATAGGCAACGATTCCGATCGAAGAGGCGAATGCTGGTGACATCGAACGCCCGCAATTTGCGTCGAGGAGGTGGCTAAGAAACCAAGTCCCGAATTGTAGGCACGGACAGCGATCTTGCAAGCCACCAGGCAAAATCAACGAGAAGCGGCACATCCTACGCGTCGAGCAAGCCGTCAGAATGATCGGGACCGGCGACCGAATCCGCCGTCAACGATTGACGACTGGCAAAGCCCGCTTCGAGATCGTGCCAAAAGAGTACTTCCGGTTCATCGTATTTCCAGCACAGATAGACCAGCTTGCCATCGATCATGGCCGGGAAATCAACCAAGCCTGCGATTGCACTCTTCGGTTCAACACCCAATTCCAGCAATTCACGCAGGTAGTCGCTGAGTCGTTCGCTATCTGTCTCTAGTTGTTGCTCGACCTGTTCGACTTCCGCTTGGTAAACGTCCGCTGAGCCGCCGCTGCGGCTGCGCGATAGTTGACTGAGCCGGTCTCGACGCTCTGACAGCTCCGTCGCGAGCCGCATCAGGTCGCTAACGATTGCGCGAACCAACGGGAGGCGGGCGTTGGCCTCCTCGACGGTAAAGATCTTGGCTGGAGTGTATTCGTCAGGCGACATGATGATATCCCACGCGAACGACAATACTCGACCTAACGATATTCTACTTCAAAACTACTGATTCGGCCCGCCGTGAACCGGTTCGACGAGTACTTTTGATTCAGCGACCGCCGTTGGGTTCAGTGTCGACCGGCCCCAGGCGACATCCGTTGGAAGTCGCGAGAAGTCGACGATGCAACCATCTCGGCTGTAGCAGCTTAAGTCATGGGTCGCCCCCATAAAGATGCAATCCACCGGACACGGCTCGACACACAATGCACAAAACATGCACTTCGAGTAGTCAATCGTAAAGCCCGTAACCTTAAAGCCCTTCCCGCCTTCGACGCGTTCCTTGCCGATGTAGATGCAGTCCACGGGACACGCTTTGGCGCATTGGTCACAGGCAATACAAGTCGTCAGGTCGAACCGGTGAAAGCCTCGATATCGAGCCGCCACGGGAACCGGCTTCTCCGGATACTCGAATTGCTCGGTAAACGTGCCGCGATCCGCTTTGTAGGTGATCAACCAGTAACGCAATGTCACCCACATTCCGTGGCCGACCGTATAGATGGCAACACCGATATTTCGAAACCATTCCAGCATCGAACGCGTCCATGGAAGTTTGCGACTTGCCGACTAGCCGTGAATTATAGGGAGCACACTCAACTCCGCAAGCGCCGATCAAGTGCAGTTGCCAATTGCGTCCGTGCATTCTAGGAACTTGCATTGATGAAGGCCGAACGTCGCGGCAAATGCGTGTTGTGCGGCCACTGCCGTGCGGAGTTGAATCGACTCCAAAGTCCAAAGGTCGCAATTCGACCGTGGTCTTCGGAATAGTAGTTCCCACACGCCGGAGGCTCTCGTCAGAACGAGGTCAGACCGTCACCTGTGTTGTGGGGGGCGAGAATCGCGAGCAACAAGTCAAGGTTTCTAAAGAAAGTGCGTTTCGGGGTCGCACGAAAACATCGAGGCACATCTCAGACGGACGTCCTCCGTTTCGTGGGCCGCTGGCTCGTGCGGGCGACCCCAATCGATCGTGATCGAATGTAACTGTAATCCATTGCATGTGTTAGGCGTTGTGCTGAGGATTCCTGCAGCTCCTTGTAAAGCTGCGTTAAATACAAAGTTTCCGGTGGCAATATCAGTCGTAAGCCGTCAGCGCCGAGATTTCCCGTGAAAATCGAGTGCTGCGTGCGGGCTTTGCTTGACTACGCTAAGGCAGCACGTAGAGTGGAGGGAACATTGATGATGCGCGCAAGCGTTGGTACGGCCAGAGTTTGAGAACAGATTGTTTCCGAAAAACGCGGTTCCACGTTATTTGCCGGTGCCGCTAATGATAAGGATCTTTAGGCCATCCGTCGCTAATGCAGCGGCAGCGTTACAAGGAATGGACGATGTTAGTTTTATCCCGCAAAAAGAACGAGAGTATTGTCATCAACGATGACATCACTATCGTTGTGGTCGAGATTCGAGGCGACAAGGTGCGTTTGGGGATTGAAGCCCCGAAAGAAGTACCGGTTCACCGTCGCGAAGTGTACGACGCTATCAAACGGAACGAGATGCCGTCCGTTGAGGGAGATTCGTCGAGCGAGACTAACAGCTAGTTTGTTCAGCTGGATCGCCATTCATTTTTCCCACTTCTTTCTCACGCTGCATCACTCCTCTCTCCAATGCGTCCATCGACGCTCCTTCCCCCAAGGGCATTCAGCCTCGCTGCCTCAAGTCGATCACCTTGATCTCCCTGCGTACCCCGGCTTGACTCATCGCGATAACACCCATTAAATAACGACTTACGATCACCGCTGGGTGGTGATCCCGGCCCCATCGTCTAGCGGTCTAGGACTCCGGCCTTTCACGCCGGCAACACGGGTTCGAGTCCCGTTGGGGTCACTCTAAGGGATTGCATCAAAGTCGCAGTCTATCGCATTACCTAGCAAAACATACGTTTGTTCATCTGCTGGCTTTAGAGCTTGCGGCTCATTGCGAGCCAATGCGTGCGCTTGCTGCGCCGCATTCTGTGCGATTTTCGGAACAGGCTTCGTGGCGTCTGAGAAGTGGTCGTCGGTCACTTGCAGATAGTGCTTAGCCGCTACTGCTTGGCTGTTGCCGATCCAATCGCAAACCACGTGCAATGGGAACGTCTCGGCCAGTTCCGTCTCTCGCGTGCTACGAAGGTTCTGAAACAGCTTCGGCCATGTCTCCAACCCAGCTCGCTTAATGATGCGTTCAAGTTGCGTGCGGAGGTTCGAGTTGGCATCGCGATAGCGAGTTATGACATACTCGGTGCCCGGCTCGGCCGCGTCCCAAGCTTCCTCAAGGTACGGCCGCAGCTCGGGGAAGATCGGCACAACTCGACGACCCTTCCCTTCGTGATGTTCCGTCTTGGAACTTCGCACCTGCATCCTGCCGAGTTCCCAGTCGATGTCAGCCCACGTCAAAGCCAGATGCTCGGACGGACAACGCAGGCCACCGTAGCGGCTCAAGGCAAACAACAATCGCCATTGGCTGTCCGGACAGGCGTCCAGCACTTTGGCGGCTTCTTCGCGGCTCACGAAGTAGAACCGCTCTTTGTTCGCTTGCACGGCGATTCCCTTCATTTCGCCAAAAGGGTTGGCATCAGCAGCAATGAGGCGTCGCTTGATTGCAGCGCGGAAAAACTGGCGTGCCCGGCCACACATGCGGCGAACCGTATTCTCCCCTAATCGCTTTTTCAGCGACAGCCGGAAGTCATCGGCATCCCCTTCGTTAATCTCGGCTATGGGTTTGGTTTCACCGAAGAACGCGAGCAACTCCCGCCGGGTGCGGTCAAGATTAATCATCGTGCCGGGCTTCACGTCGGTACGGCCAGCAAGGTAGGCGTCCAGAAAGGCACCTAGTGTCGTCGTCGGCTTGGCTTCCCGCTCGGGAATCAAGCCGACCTTGGCGAGCTTCTTGGCCAATGACGAATCCAGCTTCGATAGCCAACGTACCGTATCGGCTTCGAGGGCGTGCCCCGTCATCTTCGCCGCCAGTAGTTGTTCAACGCGGAACTTGACCGCTTCTGCCGCTCGCTGGGAAGCCTTGCCCAGCCGGATCGTCGGCCGCTTGCCATTGGCAGCAACAAAGAGAATGCGTCGGGTGCCGTTCTTGTCACGTGCGATGCTCGCCATTGTTCACTAGCCTTTCTTATTGGTTTCCCGATTCTTTCGTAAGACGGCTTGCAACACGCGGTCGATCTTGTCCACTGTCCGCACCGTCGGAGAATGCTTGCCTGATTCCAGCCGCGAAATCGTCTCTTGCCGCACCCCCGCCCGACGAGCCAACTCTTGTTGCGTCAGCCCCGCCGCCGCCCGGTCGCGGATGATCTTGCGAGCAATCGACACGCGAGCATACTCGACCGCCGGGCGATTCCCCTCCGCGTCCGCCGCTGGATATTCGGGAAGTGCTTCCGCCTCGCGCGTCGCGGCCTTCGCCGCCAGCCGCCGCAGCTTCTTTAACTCGGCTTCCTCGACCAACACAAACCGCTTGCCGTTCCGTTTGACAACTTGCTGTAACATGCTCACTTACTCCTCATAGAACCCGTCTCGGTGGCCCACTTTCTCTATCGTCACCACGTTCCCCGTCACGCAAAACTGAACACGGTAATCTCCCGTCCGCATCCGAAACCTACCGGCCAGATCGCCACGCAACGGCTTCGCACCGCTAACGCTCGGCCATTGCCTCAATCGCTGAAACACCTTTTCCATCCGCGTTTGGATCGACACGGGCAACTCCTCCAGTTGCGATTGTGCGTCTCGCGTGATGACTACGTTTGGCATTTCTGAAACCATATCAGCCTATGACAAGTTTGTCAACACGCGGAGTCAAAAGACGCTCGCAAATGAGGCAAGTCGAATCGTCGCGTCATCGTGAAGTGTCTCTGTTGGGCCTCAGCCCCGCCCTTCGCTCTGCTTCATCGCGAGACACGCCGCCATCGAATTCCATGATTGCGGCGCGCTCTCCAAACTCGTAATCGTCGTCAAGTTCGTTCGACGTGATTGGCTGATTCATCCAAGACGGTGGCCAAGTGGCACGCGATGGAACGCATTCCAACTCATTGCGCGCTGTACTGTGATATAGGGGGGAATTCATGGGATAAAATCTACGCTCTGCAATGGTGTGGATCGCGTTCCAGTGCGTGCCATGTTAGTTATCAATCGATCAAGTGGATGCCTTCGTATGCCCGGTAACGTATTGCGCCGTCACGTGGTTGAGTTTTGCGGATCGACGGAACAGCCGCCAGCAAGTCGCGCCCGAAAGTCTGTTGTGTGCCGTGCGAATCGCGTCCGTTGCGACCGCACCAGTCCAGCCACGCCGTAAATAACTCGGCCACTGGCACGCAATACTCGGCTCCCACTTCGCACCGCTCGCGGACGAAAGCGCCGACAGGTGACGACAGTTCGGACAGTTCGTCGAACAGGTCACAGCCACTTTCAGGCTGCGAGAAATAGCCACGCTCCCGCAGTCGTCGCCAGCCTTCGATGGCCCATAACAGAATCCCAGGAAGCTCGTTCAAGAGCGATTCGCTCAAGGTGTGATCTTCGCGCCCGAAAAAGCTCTCGGTCAGTCTCAGGATTTGCATTCGGCCAGCGAGCGCGCCGGAAGAATCGGCCAATCGTGGTAGCTCGTTCGATAAGATCATGATGCGCGCCGACAGCTTGGCGGTCATTGGTGGCAGATACTTGCGATCGATCGTCAAAGCATCTTCCCCCGATATGCTCAACAGCCGCTCAGTCACGATCGCCTGGTCAGTCCGGCCGCTTAGCCTCGCGTCCGAAATTATGGCCAACGACTTCCCAATCAACGGCCACAATCCGAAGTTAGTAGAGAGACTCGACAGAGTAGGTCCGGCCACGTTATCAGCACCAATGAGTTGACGGACGACTCTCGCGATTGTGCCTTTACCGCTTCTCTTTGGTCCGATCAACAGCAGCATTTTTTGCTGGCGAGTATCCGACGTCAGAAAGTAGCCAAGCCACTCTTGCAGCGCGCCGATTGACTGTTGATCGTCTGGCCACAATTTAGCGAGAAACGCGAGCCACTTTACCGGCTTAATTGCGTTCGCATCGAAGTCGTAACTTGTCGCTGTCGTCGTGAAGTAACGCGGCGTCGCTGGGTAGTGGTAATCAATCGAGCCAGCCACCAACGCCGGCAAGTGAATCAATCCGTTGCGCGCGGCCAGCAGGTCCAACGGTGCGGGGTCATCCGGTTTTAGTTCAAGCCATGCCGGGGCCTCGACTCGTGATGACAGCATTGTTTGCGTCTTTAGTTGTTCGTGAACATCGCCAGTTACGCGACTTGTGACGTCGCGGAATCTGCGGTTCAAATTGCGAACAACTGCCCCGCGGGCCTCTGCGTTCGGCAGCTCGACATATCGGCCAGCGTTCCAGCGCCAAAATGTCCCGCGCCAGAATCGCAAACGGGATACGCCGTCCGTTCTTTCCGCCTCAACGATCGTCTTGGCTTCGGTTGCTGGGTCCAGCAGCTTCGCGCTCCGCTTGGCGTCGCGGTCTTTCTTTCCCCGCCGCCGCGTTACCTTGCCGTTGCTCCGCGCGGGGCCGTTGCTCCGCGCGGGGATGTTATCGGTGTCTGGCATCGGGTGTGCCGCGTCAAATTTCGCCGCCATTGCGGAATCGATTTCGTCGATCATCATGCGACACCGCCTTTCGTCTGGGCGGCGATCCACCGTCGCAAATCACCGAGGGAATAGCGAACTGACCGAGAAATTCGCACGTGTGGAATCTCGCCCGATGACTTCAGGCTCCATAAGTTACGCGGGCTGATCGCTAGCGCGATGGCCGCTTCCTTGGGCGTCAATAGCAACTGCTGCGTTGAATTCATGCTCAATCATTTCCGGGGTTCTCTAGACGGTTGTTTCGATCCGCCACACTGGCCAATCGCGAATTGTCGGATCTGATGCTCCACTCATTTCGGTTTTCGTGGTCGAGACGGCACCTCGTCACCAGTCACGAGCGGCAGATCTCGCCGAATTGCTTCTTGCTTGATCTCGGCAATCGCTTGCTTCCGTGAATCGATCGCGTCAAGCTCCTGCTGGACACGCTGGACTTCCGCGTCGTCGTAAAAATACCGGCCGCCGCAGGACAACAGCGGCTCAATTCTCCGCTGGCGCACGATGTACGCGGCGCGATACATCGGCTGATCGATGCGACGGGCGATGTCCCCGACTGATACTGGCTGTTTCTTCGTCATCATTGCGTTCCTTAAAGTAAAAGTAGTCACGACCTGTGTCCCTTATATCTCTATAATCGGCAAATCCGCTAAAGAAGGTCCATAATTCGTTTTGCTTTTAGCGCGAGGTGCTTCTGGTCAAGGCAGTTCGTCGAGTGGATCGTTTAACCAAAGTAGGGAGCGCAAGCCATTTCCGCTGATGGCGCGCTTCAATTGGAATTGAACCTTTGCTGTAGCATCCGTGGTTTTCGCGAATTACCTTCTGGATAGTCGGCAACATACCGTCACGAAACTTCCGGCCATCAAATCAACTGGCAACCGTTGATCGGACGCTGTATCCTGGGTCAGTTCCGGTCTCTGCCACTTGGCCCATCCCGCTATACGAAGGATATCGACTTGGCGCGTCTCCCAATGCGAAACCTCCCTCCCGAGGCAGAAGAGTTGGAACGCAAGCAGCGTGAGTTGGCGCAGCTTGAGATTGAACTCGCCGAACGCGAACTCGAACTGACAACGCTTAGGGCGGCATTGGCAGCACTGGAACGCCGCTACCTGGAAGTCGTCGGCGGAAGGTATGCGCAACTCGACCGCATTGAGGCAGAGATCGCAGAGGAACTGGCGCGCCGGAGGCCGACAGACGCCTCCGCTGAGGCCACCGCACGGGCAGCGAGGGAAAAGGCAAACGAGTCGGCCGACCCAGTGGGCAATGAAGGAGTCGATAGCTCCGCTGCCACGCATATTCTGAGCGACTTCCAACCGTCTGACGAACTACGACGGCTCTACCGCCAAGCGGCCCGGACGCTTCATCCGGATCTGGCAACGGACCCCGCCGAACAGGACCGCAGGCGTCGATTCATGACGGAACTCAACAAAGCTTATGGTGAAGGAGACGAAGACCGAATTCGGCAATTGCTGCGGGAGTGGCACGCGTGTCCAGAAAATGTGCAAGGTGAAGGTACGGCTGCTGAACTAGTCCGTGCGATTCGGAAAATTGCTCAGGTACGCCATCGCTTGGAAGCCATCGCAAGGGAACTCCACGAGGCCAGTGAAAGCGAACTCTCGCAGCTAAAAACGCGAGTCGATGAGGCCGCGCTAGAAAGCCGCGATTTGCTCCAGGAAATGGCGCGGCGAGTGGATGCCGAAGTTGCCATGGCGCAACGACGCTGGAACCAGATAGTTCGGGACAAATCAGTATGGAAGAAGACCGTGTGGACCTCGTTGAGTGTCTCTTATCAGTTGGTGCCGACTTAAGCGTAAGGGACTCGACAGGTAGATCTTTGCTGCACCACTGTTGTAACGTGGACGTTGCTAGATTGCTCATCGACCGAGGCGTGAGCCCTGATGCCCTTGACTCCAAGCAGGCAACTCCGCTTCACAGAGCCGCGTTTAACGGAAATGTGGAACTCACTGACTTTCTATTGTCAATCGGTGCCAACCCAAACTCGCGAGACGGGCGCGGCCGAACTGCTCTGTATGAACTCTTTAATGGGGTTGAATTTCGCGTGCGGGCCTCTTTTAAGTTTGGAGAGGAACAGTTTTTGAAGACCGCAAATATCTTGCTGGCACGAGGAGCCGACCCAAATATCCCAACGTCGCATTCACAAGAGGGCCGGAATAACAAGCTACTTCCAGTACGCTCTAGTCGTAAAGGAGACACACCACTCCATCTCGCAGCATGGGCCGGAGAGCCGGCGCTCGTGCGGGTACTGCTCGATAATGGCGCAGATCCGAGCCTTCGCAATGATTTCGGCGTGACTCCGCTTCAAATAGCAGTTACCGAAGGGCACAGCGAAATTGCCCGAGAACTCCAAGAGGCTCTATAAGCTTCCCAGCATTAAAACACTACAAACTTCTTCACTCAACCCTAGGACTAAATACATGCCTGACGACAAATCGCAACCAATCTCTATCGTCACCACGCTCGATTCACTCGCTGAAGAAACCCAACGCCTCGAATTCCTGTACCAGCGCAAGCTCGCCGCGCTCGACGAGTTGAAAAAATCGCTGCTGCACCGAGCCTTCAACGGGCAACTGTGAGGAACGTTTCCATGAGCAAAGACCTGACCACCTCCTCCGTGGATCGGCAAAACATCCTCAACAACCCGTATGCGGTCGCTGAGATCGAGAAGGCGGCCGGAATCCGGGGGATTCCGTTCGAGGGAAAAACCGTCGTGCTGAAGGAGCAGGTGGCGGCGTTTTTCGAGGTCACGGTCCGCACCGTGGAGAACTATCTGGAGCAGAACGCCGAGGAATTGTGCCAAAACGGGTATGAGGTGCTGAAAGGTAAACGCCTGCAAGCACTGAAGTTAGGGATTCAGAGTCTGGATGTTCCCGAAACAGATTTCGGGAACATCCCCAAAGCCCCCCAATTGGGCATTTTCGAATTTCGAGCGTTTCTGAACTTGGCCATGCTAATGCGGGAATCCGAGCGTGCCGGCCTGCTGCGGAAGGCCATTTTGGACATCGTCATCGACACCATCAACGAGCGTACGGGGGGCGGCACCAAGTACATCAACCAGCGCGACGAAGACTTCATTCAGTCGGCGTTCATCGAGGAAAACTATCGCAAGCAGTTCACAGATGCGCTGAAGGACTGCGTGGACATGGGAAATTTCAAGTACGCCGTCTATACCGACAAGATCTATGTCAGCATCTTCCGTGAGAAGGCGCAGGAATACCGACGCGTGCTACGTCTGGACAAACGTGACAATGTCCGCCATACGCTTTACGCCGAAGTGCTCGACGTTATCGCATCCTATGAGTGCGGCTTTGCCGAAGTCCTTTGCCAAGCGTGCCAGAAAAAAGGTCAAAAGCTGACTTCGTGGGAAGTGGACTCGCTGTTTTCAAAGTTTGAAGCGCAAGCCCACTGGAAGCCCCTGATTGAAAAAGCACGCAACAAGATGGCCAGCCGCGATTTGGCCTTTCGTGATGCGTTGCACCTTCAGCTTGAAGAATACGTAACCCCGCTGCAACGAGAGGAATTCGAGCGATTCATCGGCGAGCGAAGTAAGGAACTCTCGGAACGTTTGGAAGAGGCCAAGGACGTGATGAAGCGACTGAAGGAACGCCAATAATGACCTGGGTGTATCTGACGTTGGAGCAGGCCATCGAAGTTCATCGAAAGACGGTGGAAGTCAGCGGTGGCGGAGCGTTGGGCCACCTCGACCTTGGCAAGCTGGAATCCGTGCTGCAAAACATCCAGAACGATGATTACTACCCGACTTTCGACAACAAGCTCACACATTTGTTTTTCTGCTCCTGCAAGTTTCACTGTTTTGAAGACGGAAACAAGAGGATCGCTATTACGTTGTGCTCGCAGTTGCTCCTACTCAATGGCTATCTTCGGAGCGTGAATGGTTTCATCCGTGAGTCGGAAAACATCAGCTACCACGTTGCTGCCGGGAACATCACGAAGGAACTACTTGGAGAATGGATGACGGCGGTGCTTCGCGGTGAGGAGGACGACGAAGAACTCAAGCTGAAGATTTACAACGCGATCGCCATAGAAACCCCATGAAGCCGAAACCCGCGCCGAACACATCGACCCCGCGCTCGCTGCCGCTGGCTGGGGCATCGTCGAAGGGAGTCGCGTCTTATCGACCGTGCGGCGAATCACGATCAAGGCCGTACAATTTCAAGGTTGGGGGTTGCCCCAATTTATCAATAATCTTGGGAGGAATTGAAAAATGGAAAACTCAAGCGACCAGTGGTGGAGTCCGGGACCGACGGCGTTGGCCGTGCCGGCGGAGATAGGGGAGACATTGAGTCTGTCGGAGTGGCGGGAGCGGTTGAGGGAGCGGATCGAACTATTGGCGGAAGACGCCCCGTTAAATCTGGCGGATATGTGGCTGGAGAGGACCGACCATTTCCCATCAATAAGAAGCCCAGGGGACATCGTGGATACGCCGGAGTTCCTGGAGATGTTGGAACGCCATCAGGTCAGCCAGAGTTGGTTCCCGATGGAGGTGGAAGAAGTGGTGGAGGACAGCGAAGTAGAACACGATCTACAGATGTGGATGAACGATCTGATTCTACCGCTGAGGGATTGAGCCACCTGACGCCGCGATGGCAGAGGCGTTGGAACAGGAGTTGGGAAAGAGCGGAGACGCCAGAGACTCCACGGAAGCAGAAGGCTGAAGCGAGGCGTGATCGGCCAATTTGTCCAAAAGATACCACAAGCCTCCTATCCTAACGCGATATTGGCTATCGAGCCGAACGGGGGCTAACTCGTTACCCTCGCAGGAAGTCGGCGGAGGGGCTGGTTCAGGTCTGGCAGGCCGTTATTACCGATTCCTATACTTTCTCCGCAGAAACTACAGGTTTTCGCCACGTCTAGTACGCCAAGCTCGGCGGCTATGTCGGCAACCGTTGCCGACGTTGAATCGTTCCTCGTCCGATGGCCAGCCTTCACGCCACGTTCCGCCAGCAGTCTCTTGAACGCCTGCCCCCACTCCGCTCAAGGTGACGGCGTGCCATCGCGGCGATGATGCGTCTTCGAGTATCTGTCAGGATTTCGACCCGATGCGACGCTGCTCAAGCGTATGAGTTGTTGAAGCCAGCGAGTTGCTCGACTGGCCACGTGGCCCAGCGATCTGGCTGAACTTCGACGAGTACGAAGTGTAAAGAGTCAACCTGCTCGCCAAATCGCACATCGCCACTCTGAATACCAACGACTTTCGACGGCCAATAACTGTAACGCCTGAATTACAACTCACACTTGACACATCGGAGCTTCGACCATGCCCAAGCACATCGCTATCTACGTCCGCGTTTCTTCTCGCAAGCAAGACACGCGCAGCCAAGAGCCGGACTTGAAACGCTGGATCGAAGCCTTTGCGGATGGAGCGTCCGTCAAGTGGTATCGCGACAAGCTGAGCGGCAAGACGATAGAACGACCCGGTTGGAAGCGATTGGAAGCCGACATGATCGCGGGTAATGTCGCCAAGATCGTCGTTTGGCGTCTCGATCGGCTGGGCCGAACTGCATCGGGACTCACGGCATTGTTTGAGGACATCCAGCGTCGTTCTGTAGGCTTCGAGTCACTCCGCGACAAAGTAGACCTAGCGACCGCCGCAGGGCGATTGATGGCCAATGTGTTGGCGTCCGTGGCCGCCTACGAGAACGAAGTGCGTAGCGAACGAATCATCGCCGGCCAGGCTGCGGCCAGAGCGACCGGCAAGACTTGGGGTGGCAGTGAGAAGGGGCGTCGGGTGAAAGTCACCGGCGAGCAGGTCACGACGATCCGGCGGATGCACGAAGAAGACGCGACCAAGGCCGCAATGGCGCGAGCCACCGGGTTATCTCGCCCGACCATCTACGCCGTACTCAACTCGTGAACCGTTCCACAAGCCAACTGCCCGCCAAAATTAGTGGCTTATGATCGTTTTCGCGTAAAAAACGCCGAGAGTGCGAGAGAGACGGTCGCAACTAGTCCAAGGTCTCAACGCCATAAAGCGACAAGTCGCCGGGTCAACCTGTCGACAATCAAGGATCACTCCCCTTGGCAGAATGCGTGCGGGCACCACGGACGATCGACAGGACCGCAACTTTCGTGGTCTCGGGGAATGTTCGCCAAGCAGCCACCACGTCTCGCAAATCCGCATCAATCAGGGTTTGCTGCGCAAGGAGTGCGCCGCATTCTGTGCGCTTTGGAAGTGAACCCTTCGTTTTCTCCGACTTTTCATGGAGTAGTTCGAGTCCCGTTGGCGTCACTCTGTCCGCATCGAAAACGTTTGCAAACACAGCACTTGCTGACGTAACTTCTGATGTGGGGCGCAGTTTTGTCACTTGCTGACCATCACGGTGCGACACTGACAGCACCCCCTGTTGCGCTCCCAATTCGCATTTGATCGCACCCCCTGTTGCGCCCCCTGTGGAAGCGTCTTGAGCGCTCGCTTGCGCGAAGTGCCCATCGGTGATTTGCAGATAGTGCTTTGCCGCCACGCTCGGCGTGTTGCCGAGCCAAGCGGTGACGACGTGCAACGGGTACTCATTCGCCAGTTCCGTTTCGCGACTGGCCCGCAAGTTCTGAAACAGTCGCGGCCACGGTGTCACGCCGGCCCGTTTGAGAATCCGATTGAACTGCGCTCGCAGATTGGCGTTCTTGGAGCGGTAGCGATTGATAAAGAACTCGGCGTCCTTGGGTGCCAGTTCTGCCGCATCCTCGAAATACGGCCGCAACTCAGGGAACAGCGGCACAACTCGCCACGGCTTGCCCTGCTTTTTCGTCTTGGGCGATGTGACGGTAAACCGATCGTTCGCCCAATCCACATCGTTCAATCGCAACCCGAGCGTCTCGCTAGGCGTTCTGACGCCACCGTAGCCAGCCAGCGCGACGATCAACCGCCATTCGGCATCCGGGCAGGCTTCCAGCACTTTCTCCGTGATATCGCGGCTGATGAAGTGTTTGCGGGAATCGTTGCTCTCGCTGCCGCCTCTGACGTCAACGACGGGATTGCGCTCGATCAACACCTTCCGCGTTGCCGACTTGAACACTTGGCGAGCCCGTTTGATGTATTTGCTGATACTCGCTTCGGCGTACGTCTTCGCCAAATGCTGCCGCCAATCGTCCGCGTCCCCTTCCGTGATGGTTCGCAAGTCGCGATCGGCACCAAAGTATTCGACGAGCTTCCGTTCAAGCTGGCGGAAGTTGGCGATTGTCCCCGGCGTGACTTCGGCTTCGCGGCCCTCGATGTACGTCTTCAGGGACGCGCCGAGCGTCGCCGATTCTCGCCTGGGGATGAAATCACCAAAGCCGGCTTGGGTGAGCTTGGCGGCCAAATCGTCGCCAATGGTCGCCAGCCACCGCGCCGTATCGTTGCTCGGCGAGCCGCCCGAAATGGATGCCGATACCAAATCATCAACCTTCACCGCAATGGCTTCGGCCGCTCGCTTGTTAATCGAACCGAGTCGGATGGAACGCCGGCGTTTGTGTTTGTCATAGAATTGGCAGCCGGTAGTTCGTGTTGCCGCGTCGCGGCGGCTTCGCTGGTGCCGATGGGACAGCCGGCGGTTGCTGCCATGCGGCTTGCAGTTGGGCGAGTGTTGCGGCGGTCGTCGTCATCGTTCTCTCTTCAAGCGTCACGCCACAAGGCGGTGACGCGCCTTATGGTCCCTTATGGGATACCGGAACTCCAGTTCCGCAGTTGTCAGTCAATCAGCGCGGCCACTCGATAACGGGACGAGCCGCGATTCAACCCGCCTCGATAGATCACTTTCAGCAAACCGAGCCGTTCCAGCCGCTTTACCGATCCGTGAACCGCACGAACCGAAACGCCAGCACGGCGAGCGATGTCGGTTTGTGCCGTCGCGGCGGTGCCGTCTTTGGTGTCTCGATACCGCATGAACCAGACGCGAACGTCGTCGGCTTTCAGTTTTCCCATTGTGAAGTCAACAAAGTTATTCAGCACCTTGAACCGATCGCGGCTCTTGCTCGGTTGCTTCGGCTCGTTCGCTGGTGCCGACTTCGGCGGCTTGCGTTTGCTGTTCAGCGGTGCCAGCACGGCGCAGCCCGCCAGAATCGGCGGTTTGTTAGTCGTCATCGTCGGCGGCCTCCGTCGCGTTCCACATCGACGCCAGCGCATCGCGCAGCTTGTGGGAAGCTTCGCTCATTGCCGGTTCGGCGGGCGTGAACGATTGCGTTTGACGGTCAAACTCAAGTTCTATGTCAGCGGCTTCGGTGTGCCTCGCCTTTAAGTGTTTCAGCGTCACCGTGTCGTCGCTGTTCGGTCCCAGAATGAACGCATCGTCGGCACCGAATTCGAGTTCGCTTGATTCGCGAAACGACGCCAGAATCAAGCCTTCAGCGTCATATGACGAACGGCCCCGTCTGTCTTTCGAGCGCGCCACGGCGGCAACCACAATCACGGCAACGCCGGCGTCGGCAAATTGGCGGATATAGTTCATCGTCGCATCGACCGAGCCGCGCCGGTCGTCATGCTTTCCCGGTGCCGGTATTCGTTGGATGTAGTCCAGCACACTCAAGCCGGCGTCGAAAGCGTCGGCCGATGCTGCCACGTTCGCCAGATCGAACGGCGGACGGACAAAACAAAGACGGTCGCCGAGTGTTTCGAGCGTGTTCATTGCCTGGTCGATCCGATCGGCGTGTTCGCTCCCGATGGTTCGATAACGAATCAGCCGGCAATCGACGCCCGATAACCGCGATAGCTGCCGATCCAACAACACTTCGGCCGGCATCTCGATATTGCAGACGCAAGCCCGCAACGTCGGCATCAGTCGCAACGCATCAACGACGCATTGCATCGTGAACGCCGTCTTGCCGTCTCCCGGCGCTCCGCCGAATAGCGTCACCAAGTTCGGCCCGATTTCAATTCGTGCGAGTTCGCCAGTGCCAATGGGATAGAATGTCGGCGGTGTGCCGGTCAGCACGTCATCACGCCACCCGTCGAACACGTCGGCGGCTGTTAGGTAGTTTGCATTTGTCATTCGTGGAAAACCTTGGTAACTTAGAGACATGAGCTACGAAACCCTAAAAGAGCTTCTTGACCGACGGCCGTTTGAGCCGTTCGAGATTTGCCTCTCCAATGGCGAAAAGTACGAGGTACGCCACCCGGAAATGGCAATGCTATTGAAGTCGCGGATCATCATCGGCGACGCAGAAAACGACCGCATGACGATCTGCGGATTGATCCACATCAACAGCATCAAAACCTTGCAATCGGCGTAGACCCAGCACCATACCCAAGGTTTGGTTTATGGGGGACAGAAACCCTTTCCGAGATGCTCAGGGTCGGGCACTTCGTCAGCGGTCACAATTCGACCGGGCTACCCGTGCCTTTGGGTCCTTCGACACCGAACACCGGCAGGTTCCCGACCCAGTATCGCGGTACTTTCGCATACGGCCGATGTGATTTGGATAATACTACTACCACCCACAATTTAGCAACCGGCGAACGGGACAATGGCAGGCTATCCGTCAACTCCGCGCCCTAGCAATTTGTCCGCAGTGGAGAACTCGATGTCAGCTGCGCCATTACTATCTTGTGTTATCTTCGCCAAGAGCGTTACGAGAACGCCGTCAGCATCTGCCAGCCGGCCACTCTCATCATCGAAGAGGAATTCTTTGCGACCGAGGTTCTCCTTACAAAACGGGAAGCCGCCACTCTCGCAACACTTCCAAACCTCTTGACGCTTGCGTTTGCGAATGGCCAATGTCCCTGCTGCTACGGCAAGAAACACGGAAACGAACACTCCGCGAAGCACCATGCCAATCGGAGTTTCGGGCAGTAGGACCAACGAACCGAACCATAAAAACACAATGGCGACACCGAGCGCACATCTCGCAACAACTTTGAACCACTTCTTCTGCCAATACGGCTGTACCAGCGTGGGGGCAAAGCAAACTAAGCCGACGAGGATATGCCCAAAACAACCCACGCTCACGATTGCAATTGGATTGAACACAGCTCCGAGACAAATGATTGCCCCACCTAGGCAAAGTCCGATCGATAACGAGGTACAACCCAAACACAACGCAAGCCGACCGATACGGATTAAGTGATTGTCGAAGCAAGCACATTCTGGATGATGCGCAAGCGCCGAAACCTTGCAAAGTTCTTGAATTAGAGTCCGTTCGTTTCGCAAGGTGGGTGGCTCCCGTGAACGTGACCGCTAAGCTGAGGTCTTAACTTCTAGCGGTTGCGAGAACACCAAGACGAACTGACGTTTAGATGTCGGACCACAACACTGTTGATAGGTGAACGTGTCGGTAAAGCTTTGCTCTAGTTCCCGGCCTTCAAAGCCCATGAAATTGCACGTCTTTTCGGCTTCCTCAGCAGAGTCGGCTAGTACAACTTTGTACTTTTTTCGATGGTCGGAAACGGCGCTCAGATAGCGTTCGCGCTCCACCGCCCTGACCGCATCGTCGCGCTGCTGTTGGGCAGTTCGCGCCGCCTCTTGTGCCGCCCTCGCCTGCTGGGCCGCCGCCTCTTGTGCTTGCTTTTGCCGCAACGCTGCTTCGCGTTTCTGTTTTGCTAGGGCCTCGCTCTCCCTCGCTGCGGCCTCTTTTAGCTTGCGCTGCCGTGTGACCGCTGCGTCGTACCGTGCGATCGCGGCACGGAAATCCAATGTCGCAAGTGTGCGCCACTGGTTGCCCGTCAAAGTTGGATGTAGGAGCAGGCTCTGTTCTTTGAGTTTCTTCTTTGCGATTAGTTCCGCAACTTGGTCCTCGGTCATAGGGCCAATGTGCTTGTCCTCGAACGCTCCTTCTTTGCGATAGTACCAGCCGTTTTCACCTGCGCTCACGTCCGCACCCCTTCCCGTGTATGACCAGCAGCAAAAAGCTCCTAATGCAGAATCTAACGAACTCAGGGGGCGGATTCCACAAGAAACTCGGCCAGTTGGCGGCATTCGTCGACCGTCAGCCGGTCCCGCAGATCGGCGGCGATTTGCTCCAAATCGTCGCCAACCGCACCCCCTGTTGCGCCCCACTTTTCCAAAAGTGCGGTTTTTCCTTGGGAATCTGCTGATAGTTCAGACCCTGTTGGCGTCACTATCAACTTCCCTCCTCGTGCTGGGTCGCGTCAATGGTGGCTCCCTGGCGGATTTTGTGGAAGGGAAGCTTGTGGGGGCCTTATTTCTCGCGTTGACCGTATGACGCGCCTTCTTGTAGGATTCGCCGCCTTTTCTTGCGCCGTCTCCTTTTTCCCATCCCCACCAGTGTTGGATTCTGATGTTTCAGTGGCCTCGGTATCTCGTTCGTCACCGCTGTACGCCGTCGCGCCGTTCGCTGGCGAGAGCCCCACGCCGAAGTTTGCTGAGCATGTTCCAGCTTTGCGCCTTCGCTGGGCTAGCGGCAGTTACGGGCTGCTCGACTTGGTCCACGGCAACGGTTACCGAGTTGCCGCTTCCCAGGATGGCGCCCGACAGTGTTCTCTTGGAGGCAGCGTTCGTGCGCGTGCCGCCCGAGCAACCACTCGACATTTTGTGGCACCAGATCGACGAGCAACATCTCGATGCCGAAACGCGCCGCAACTTGAACGCCAACGGAATCCGTTGTGGTGTGATGGGAAGTCAATTGCCCAACGAGCTGCGAGAACTTATGGGATCTGCGGGAAGCGATCAACCTGCGACGGCGGGCGAATCGTTGCTCACGGACGGCGTCACGTCGCTTTACCGAAAGTTGCAGAATCGTTCGGGAGAGCGCTCTGATTTAATCGTTGTTCCGGCGATTTCCGAGCGCCAAGTTGTTGTGTTCAGCGAAGAAGATCGCATTCGTGCCGAAACGTTCGACCGGGGCCAAGCCTTGTGCGCTGTCCGCAGCTACCCTTCGGGAGACGGCACGGTTCGTGTCGAACTGGTCCCCGAGATCCGGCACGGAGACCTCAAGCCACAGTGGGTTCCAGGCAACGGGACCATTCTTCGCGACGTCGGGCGCGAGACGCGAGCGTTCGATCAGCTTCGCGTGGCTGCCGTACTTTCGCCGGGGCAGACGCTACTGGTCACCGGCACGGACGAAGCCAGGGGGCTGGGCGGACTTTTGTTTGCGCGGGGCTCGGGCGAATCCTCGGAGCGGCTTATTCTCCTGCTGCGGCTTGCGCAAACTCAGTACGATGACTTATTTGCACCTGAGCAAGCCGTGGAACCACTCGCCACGCCGTTCGATTGATCCCGTCGCCGCGCTGGAACGGGGCATTGCGGGGATCAGGCCCTTCCCAATAATCAAGGGCTTCCCTTGAACTAAGAGGAGCATCGTTATGGCTTTAATCCCGCTGCGCACGTTATTAGATCACGCCGCCGAAAATAATTACGGCGTGGCCGCCTTCAACGTCAACAACATGGAACAAATTCAGTCGATCATGGAGGCCGCCGACGAGACCGAATCGCCAGTGATCATCCAGGCGTCGCGGGGAGCCCGGTCCTACTCGCAAGACAACTACCTGCGTCACTTGATGCTGGCGGCAGCGGAACTCTATCCGCACATTCCGATCGTGATGCATCAAGATCACGGTAACAGCGTCGCGACTTGTTTGAGCGCGATCGAGAATGGCTTCACCTCCGTCATGATGGACGGTTCGTTGCAGGAAGACGGCAAGACACCTGCTGACTACGACTACAACGTGAAAGTCACTGCCGAAGTCGTCCAACTTGCCCACGCCCGGAATGTCTCCGTCGAAGGCGAACTCGGCTGTCTCGGCTCGCTCGAAACAGGCGAAGGCGAGCAGGAAGATGGTCACGGTGCTCAAGGGACGTTGACACACGATCAATTACTGACCGATCCTGACGAAGCCGAGCGATTTGTCGCGGACACAGGCTGTGATGCCTTGGCGGTGGCGATAGGCACCAGCCACGGTGCTTACAAGTTCACACGCCAACCAACCGGCGAGACGTTGGCCATGGATCGCATCATCGAGATTCACAAGCGGCTCCCCAATTGCCATCTCGTGATGCACGGCAGTTCTTCGGTTCCGCAATCGCTTCAAGACATCATTAACAAGTACGGCGGCAACATTCGCCAGACTTGGGGTGTGCCCGTCGAAGAGATTCAACTTGGCATCCAACACGGTGTGAGGAAGATCAACGTCGACACCGACAACCGGCTGGCCATTACTGGCGCGATTCGCAAAGTCCTTGCCGAAAGTCCCGAGAAGTTCGATCCCCGCGACTACCTCAAGCCCGCGCGCGAAGCAATGAAGCAGGTCTGCATCGACCGCATGACCGCCTTCGGGCAGGCGGGGAATGCTCGAAGAGTACCGCAGTAGGGTCCCAGAATTTGAACATTGCGTCAGATTCTGCATGATGACTCGCGTTTGACCGCTAGGGAATAACTGCTTGGACCTGTTGAGATAGTCGACGCGCCGGCGATGGTGTAAGATGCCTTTGGCCAGGGACGACGTACGGAGTTGCCGCGCGGGAGGAAGTTGCTAGTTGCGGTCTGTCGTCGGGGCTTCTAAATTGGGGGAGTTCCCCCAACGCGTTTGAATCAATGTCAGTCTCGCAGTTCGCACGTCGGCCTGTCGCGCCTACCTGCCCTCCCGCGAGCCAATTCTCTTTGGAACCAGAAGGAGATAATTATGTTGCGTCATCTGAAACGAAGTCGCTGGACGTTGCCGCTCTGTGGCTTGGTGCTCGGTGCGATGCTGGGAGCGGTTGTCGTTGCCCAATTCACCACCACGCCACTGCACGCGGCGGCCACGCACGGCGGGACGACAATGGCGATCGCCACCGGCCCGATCCAAGACGGAGTCGAAGGGTTCTTCGTCCTCGATTTCATCACCGGGGAATTGACCTGTTCCGTCTTGAATCCACGCTCAGGTCAAATGGGCGGCGCTTATCGAGCCAATGTCGTCGCCGATCTGGGCGTCGAACAAGGCAAGCAGCCGCAGTATTTGTTAGTCACCGGTGCCGCTAATTTTCGGACACAGGGTGGCAACTTGGTACCGGCAGAAAGCGTCGTCTACGTCGCCGATGCTAACACCGGGCGTTACGTGGCGTACTGGTTGCCCTGGAATAAGCTCGCCGCGCAGCAAAACTTCCCTCAGGCTAACCCGATGCAAGTCTTGGGAGTCGGATCGGCACGTAACATTCAAGTTGAGTAGTGCCGAGCGATCGCAACCGAACCATGAACATTCTGTTTAACGGCGAGTCCCGCGCGGTTCGCGACGAGATCACGATCGCGGAGCTGTTGGAAGAGCTGACACTTGATCCGCGCCGAGTTGCGGTGGAAGTGAATCTCGAACTGGCCCCGCGAGATCGTCATGGCGAGACGGCACTGAGCGAAGGCGACCGGTTGGAAGTTGTGACGCTGGTCGGAGGAGGTTAGGACAATCGTGGCAACGGACGCCCAAACGGGCTCGCCTGAAACAGCCGCAGCAGCGGACACGTTCTGGCTAGGGAAACATGTCTTTAAGAACCGACTGATCGTCGGTACCGGTAAGTACGAGACCTTCGATTTGATGCGCGAGGCGCTCGACGTCTCGGGGACCGAGTGCATCACGGTGGCGGTTCGCCGCGAGCGGCTGTACGACGGTGACGGGAAGAATATTCTGGACTACGTCGATCTGGAGCGTTACACGCTGCTGCCGAATACCGCCGGCTGCTACAACGCCAAAGACGCCGTTCGCACGGCGCGACTGGGACGAGAGATTCTTCGTGGACTCGATAATCCTGGTGCCGATTGGGTCAAGCTCGAAGTGTTGGGCGACAGCAAAACGCTGCTGCCCGATCCGCTGGGAACGCTCGAAGCAACCGAGCAGTTGGTGGCCGAAGGTTTTCAAGTTCTCTGTTACACGAACGACGATCCCGTTACCGCTCAGCGACTGAAGCGAGCGGGAGCGACGGCCGTGATGCCTGCCGGCAGTCCCATCGGCTCGGGCCAAGGCGTGCTGAACCCCAACAACATCCGCATTTGCCTGGAATACCTCAAAGCGGACGATCCCGATTATCCGGTGATCATCGACGCCGGCGTCGGCACGGCGAGCGACATCACGTTTGCGATGGAGTTGGGCGTCGATGGCATCTTGTTGAACACGGGCATCGCTCATGCCCGCGATCCAGTCAAGATGGCCCGGGCCATGAACGCCGCGTGTGAAGCTGGCCGGTTGGCTTATCTGGCTGGTCGAATTCCAAAGCGGCTGTACGCCACTGCCAGCAGCCCAGAGGACGGTGTCATCTCCAGTCGCCCGTGGTAGGTGTTGGCCGAACCGAAGGCAGCGATTTTCAGAGCCCTATTTATTGGACGCTATCATGCAACGTGCTGTCACTTAAATCGAAAGTCAAGTTTGAAGTCATACAGCCACGGAATTCGTGGATCGATACCCTCCGCTTCGAGGCGGCTGGGAAGGCCTTCGTAGTGGTTCCGCAGTCGATCTGCTTCCGGGGCATTGTAGTACGTCACCTCGATCGTTTCTTCCCGCACGCGGATGTCCCCCTCGATTCCACGGAACAATCCTTCGGCCAGATGCGACGAATCCCAACTCGAATACGGTTCACCAATCCGACTGCGAAATTGACTGATCGCGGCTTGGGCCAGCAGCGCCATCGTCATCTGCCCATAGCGGATGTTCAAATTCTGCGTCCCCGCCCGCTGCCAACCCAGCGCCTGATCCGTGTTGAAAAACTCTTCCACATGCCATCGCTTCGGAAACTCGTTGCACAGCATCTGCACTACGTCCCGGTTCGTCGTCGAAACAAAACCCTTGTACCAGATGTCGTCCGATCGTTCGCCAAAGCGTTGCACCAATTGCCAAAACGGGCCGCCCTCGCTGCGCTGCGGTTGGTAGGGGCGCGTCAACGTCGCGTAGCCCGCCCAGTGCCGGGTAAACTCCGCCTCCGACAAATCACTCAACTTCTTCCCGCCCATCGGCACCAACAGATCGAACTTCGTCTGACCCTGCAAATGGTCCAGCAACTTCACGCTGAAATGTTCCGCGTCGGCCAGCACCAGCGACTGGCCGGCTTGCGGATCGAGAATCTCGGCCGCCAGTCCCAACAGTTCCATGCTGGCGGTCGTCACCGAACGGGCCGAAGTCGCCATCGTGAAGCAGACCGGCTGATGCGTGTCGCTGTCGAGCACGAAAAAGGTCGGCGAAACTTTCCTCGGACGCAGGCGTTGGTGATCGCGAAACCGCCGCATTTGCCGCTTGCTGTAGCTCCGCAAGCGATGCGGATCGATCGCCAAAACACGCCCTGCGAAGTGTCCCAACGTCCGCCGCAACTTGCCCAACGCCACTTGCAGCCGCTGCGTCTTTTCCACCCTGCGCTGGTTCAGCAGATGATGAATGGCCGAATCGGTCGCCAGCCATGGCAGTCCGTTGACCAGTTCGAATCCGTTTTGACTGAGAGCCCGTTTTTCGCGCACGCCGGTGGTACAAAGAGCGGCTTCGTGGACCAGTTGCATGGCCAGTCGCGGTTCGGATCGTGCGGTCGGTTGATCGGTCCAACCGCACAACAAATCCCAGCTTCCCAGCCGCAAGTGTTCGGGGATCAGCAACCACAGCCCGACCAAGTTGCCGGACACCTTGTCGGCCAGCAGTTGTCGCACGCCGCGTTCGAGACTTCGCGCGTCGGCCGGTTCGGCCTGGATACGGGTGGTGGTGCGTTGTGTTTCAACCGGCGGCAACGGCGGGGGTCGTTGAAACAGTTTTTTTTTGGAGCGCGTAGTCCTGGATAATCCTCTGCACACTGCGAACGCTGATCGCGGCTCCGCACTGGACGAGTTTTTGAGCGATGACTTCCGCCGAGGCATCGGGATCGAGGAAGCGATGCCGAATGACCTGGCGGACGATTTCGTCGGTCCTCCGGTAATTGGTTTTGGGTCCGGTTTTTTGCGGGAGCAGGGCGTCGGATCCGCCTTGTTGAAATTGTTGTCGCAGTTGAAAATACCGTGTGCGGCTAAGGCCGAATTTTTCGGCTGCGACTTTGGGTCCGAGGTCGCATTCGCCTTCCAACAACATGGCAAAACGTTGGATAACTTGATCGTTTTGCGGGACCGGCAACGAGCCGGCTTGGCCAACAAAGGCACAGCTTTGGAGATCGAATTGGGGCATGTCTGGTCCTCCCTGACAAGATGGTTTGCAAGAGGCCAAACGGTATCGCGCACCGCCAAACTGCGCCAATACAAATATGGCGTTCTGAAAATCAAACTGAGAAGTATGGATAACTTAGGAAAAGAAAAAGCTGAATTTTCAATGCCATTACCGCCATATTTTATTGGTCTCAATGTGGCGGTTACCCTAACCCTCTAATGGCGGGAAAAATCAGAGAGTCCAAGCAATACCTCTTTGAAAATCGCTGCCGGCGGGGCCTTCAGTCTGTTGTTTACTTGGTTCCGGTGGCTCACGCCACCGGCAGGGGTTGTATCGCAGGTTCACCATGTTACGACGCGTTCGCGGCTCGCCGCGAGGGGGATTTCGGGAGGGTCGCGATACCGTTTGTAGGTCGGACGCCTCGTCCGACCAGGAAACCCTTTTGAAACATCGGACGGACGAGGCGTCCATCCGACGGATTCTTCAAACGGTATCACTACCTTCGGGAGGACCGGGTCTGGAACACGCGGGAATTCGTTACACTTCCAGCATGAACGATGATGCAACTTACATTTGCGACGCCTGTGGCGAGGAGATCGTGGTACCAATCGATCTCACGCAGGGGACTTCGCAGGACTACGTCGAGGATTGCCCCGTCTGCTGCCGCCCGAATCTGATTCACGTCGAAGTGGACGAGGATGGCGATATTCGAGTCTGGGCCGAGGCGGAGTAGCAGCGGCTGAGCGTACGCAAATGTGAACCAAATTCCTTCGCGAGCCAGTCGATCGAGCGCAGGCGTCTGGGAGCTTGTACCGCCATAGCTGCCCAAGACTTCGACTCCCAGGTCATTCGCCATGTTTAGAACGATATTCGGACGATTACCTGGCTACATCAACTTGGCTGTAATGTCGATCGCATAACGAGCAACCGCGTGTCGATCCGGCGTTGAAGTTGCTGGAAGAGCTGGAAATGCGAAGCAAAGTCGCTGATTTAGTCGTAACAATGAGCGTTCAGAGGGCCTGGCGAGAGTTCCGAAAGGGATTATCATGGCTACCGGTGGCATGGCCGTAAGTTGCGGCCTGATAAGCCGTTTACGAAGGAGCGTCATGGCACGACGGCGAGAGGTTAGAGCGTTCGATTTGTTTTGCGGTGGGGGCGGTAGCTCGCTTGGCGCAAAGCAGGCTGGCGCGACGCCTGTTGGCGGAGTCGATTTATGGTCGATTGCAACGGATGCCTATGCTGCCAATCTGCCGGGAGCAAAGGCCTACACCGGCGATTTAAGTCAGCTCAATCCCCGAGTCGTGGTAAGCGAAGTTGGTCGGGTTGACCTGCTGCTCGCGTCCCCTGAGTGTACCCACCACAGTGTCGCGAAGGGGAACAAGCCGCGTTGCGAAGTAAGCAAGCAACTCGCCTATCAGGTCATTCGTTTCGCCAAGGTGTTCGAGCCTCGCTGGATCGTCGTGGAAAATGTAATTCAGATGCGATCGTGGCCTTCTTTTCCCGACTGGCTTCAGCAACTTCATGCTCTCGGTTACAACACGATTCATCCGACCCTCGAAGCCGAGAAGTTCGGCGTGCCACAAACGCGCCGTCGGATGTTTGTCATCTGCGATCGCCAACGCACCCCACAAATGCCGCGTTGCTATCGCAAGAAAAATGCAACTGTAGAAACAGTGCTAAACCGGGCCAAGCAAGGCCAATGGTCGTATAAGTTTTCGCCACTGGACAACGGCAAGCGAGCCCCCAAAACGATTGAGCGGGCGGAACGAGCGATTGAAGCTGTGGGCGAAAACCAGCCGTTTATCATGGTCTACTATGGCTCCGACGGTGCGGGGGGATTTCAGACGCTTGACCGACCGCTAAGAACAATCACGACGCTCGATCGGTTTGCGACCCTGCGACCGAAGTGCGTTGGATATACTGCTCCAATGATTGCGGCATCGGCAAACTTGGCGGCTTGATGTCGCCAGTTCTCACGCCAATCGGTTGGATACTACGATGCCACGACGCAATTGGACTCGCGAGGAAACCCTCGTTGCTTTCAACCTCTATTGCCGCACGCCTTTTGGGAAACTTCACGCGCGGAATCCCGAGATAATCGAAGTGGCGACTGCCATCGGACGAACGCCCGGCGCGGTCGCCATGAAATGCGTTAATCTCGCTTCGTTGGATTCTGCTCTCCAAGCACGCGGAATCAGTGGCCTCAGCAAGGCGTCGGGCCAAGATGCGGCAGTGTGGCACGAGTTTGAGCTAGACCCCGAGTCGATCGCCTTCGAGGCAGAGCAGGCGTTCTCGAACGCGATGCGTCAGGAACTTCGATCAACCGATGTGGTTGAATGGGAAGACGTTCGAGGGCTCGATAGAGCCGCTGTCACCAAGGTTCGTGTGAATCAACATTTTTTCCGATCAATTGTCCTTGCGGGCTACCAGTCGCGATGCGCCGTTTGTGCATTGCCGTTTCCGGCCTTACTTGTTGCAGCCCACATTGTCCCTTGGTCGGTCGACAAATCACTACGAATGAATCCTCGCAATGGCATCTGTCTCTGCTCGCTTCACGAACGTTCTTTTGACAAGGGATTACTCTTCATCAATCGCGATTACACGATTGCATTGCATGACGAAGTGTCTTCGAAATCAAGCATCGAATCCGTCAACGCGAACTTTTCTCGCTTTCTTGGTTCCACACTTACGTTGCCCGACCGGTGGCACCCTGATCCGGACTTGTTGGAGCGACACATTCAATTGGTGACTAACGCGTCGACGGCGTAACCGATTGACGACGCATCTCCTGGAACTGCGTGGCGTTTGTCGATCGTCTACGATTCGGTTCATGGCAGCGGGCGGGCTCGCAAGGGATACCGCCGCGGAACATACGATCTGCGTGACGTACCGATCGAGATTAGAGGCGGTAGCATTGGAAAACGTGGTGACTGCCACGTTGACGTAACTGTCGATGATCATGAAGGATTTCAGATGAAACTCGGACCATGTGGCTTTGTCGGCTGGGCGGACTTACGGGTTCACGCCGCCCAACAGAAAGCGGTCGGAGGCGAGTTGTCATGAACGTGCGAGACACCCAAGATGCCGTCTTCAATCGTACTGGCCGCATCGAGATCCCCGTCAGTCACATACGCCGGCGCGTTCTCAGCCCAGGCGTCCATTTCGACGGACTGCACCAAGGCGACTGGAGCAATCGAATTGATCCAACCGAATTGGCATCTGCGGTGCTGTACGTAGATCTCCGAAGTTTGCTTCTTCTACGGCGCGAGTGTATCGCACAACCGACCAGAGTGTTTTCGCAAAGCTGGGAAAGTTACATTTTTGAACTCCCGGTCGAGTTGACCAGTGGCGAACATCAGTTAAAGCTGCAAGTTACGATTGCACTTCCCGCCGACCATGCAGACGCAGGCCGAATCCTGGCCCGCTCCAGTGAGATCATTCTGGTTTCCGGGCCTGCAGGCGACACGATCACACAAACCAATATTCGGCACTGTTTTGAGAGAGCGCGGCGAATACTGCAGCTTGTCGACGAAGGATGGGATTTAGGAGATCGGGCAAGTTCAGATCAGGCTGGGATGATCGCGGCCATTCGCGAAGCGGCAGCCACAATTCGTGAAATCCGTGTCTTTGTGCTGACGGACTGTGCGGCTCGCGACACCGAGGAGATAACAGAAACGATTGGGAGTCGCCAAGCCCGCTGTCTTATCGAGCAGACTCGACGCTGTCCCCAACCTGCACGGGGCTCATCGAACTCTGTAGATACCGGTCCGATTGTCTTGGTGACGGACCGAGACTCGTTGCGAGTCCTGGCGACGGCCTCCTCTTCATTTTTTTGTAGGGACGCGCAACGGGGCCAGCTCTCAAAAAAGCCCGTCAGTGTTTGCAGGCGGGTATCACCACTTTCAAAGGATTCCTGGTCACGTTATACAGAAAAAGCCCGAAAAGCATTCAGTACACGATTGGAGAGAAAATGACGACCGAAAGCAAATGCCCAGTGTTGGGCGGACCTCATAGACACACGGCCGTTGGGGCCACCGCGAACCAACACTGGTGGCCGAATCAGCTGAACCTGAAAGTGCTCCACCAGAACTCTCCCCTGTCCAATCCGATGGGCGAGGATTTCAACTACGCCGAGGAGTTCAAGAAAGTCGATCTCGATGAACTCAAGAAACACATGGAAGAGGTCATGACCACGTCGCAGGACTGGTGGCCGGCCGACTACGGCCACTACGGGGGCCTCTTCATTCGGATGGCGTGGCACAGTGCAGGCACGTACCGTATCCACGATGGCCGTGGCGGCGCAGGCTCCGGCGCACAGCGATTTGCGCCCCTCAATAGTTGGCCCGACAACGTGAGCCTCGACAAGGCGCGCCGACTGCTCTGGCCGCTCAAGCAGAAGTACGGCCGGAAAATCTCGTGGGCCGACCTGATGGTCTTCGCGGGTAACTGCGCCCTGGAGTCGATGGGATTCAAGACGGTCGGTTTCGCTGGCGGGCGCGAGGACGTCTGGGAGCCCGAAGAAGACATTTACTGGGGGCCTGAGACCACGTGGCTGGGCGACGAGCGTTACACCGGCGACAGGGAACTCGAGAATCCTCTGGGTGCCGTCCAGATGGGCCTGATCTACGTCAACCCCGAGGGGCCGAACGGCAAACCGGATCCGCTCGCCGCAGCCAGGGACATTCGCGAGACGTTCCGTCGCATGGCGATGAATGACGAGGAGACGGTCGCGCTCATTGCCGGCGGACACACGTTTGGCAAAGCTCATGGCGCTGCCGATGCGGCCAAGTACGTCGGTCCGGAACCCGAGGCTGCCAGCATCGAGGAGCAAGGCCTCGGCTGGAAGAACAGCTTTGGCAGCGGCAAGGCCGGCGACACGATCACCAGCGGGTTGGAGGGCGCATGGACCACCAACCCGACGAAGTGGGACAACAACTACTTCGACAACCTGTTCGGTTACGAGTGGGAACTGACGAAGGGTCCGGGCGGTGCGTCGCAATGGACTCCCACGGATGCATCGGCAAAGGGCACTGTGCCGGATGCTCACGATCCGTCGAAGAAGCACGCCCCCATGATGTTCACGACGGACCTCTCACTGAAGATGGACCCGATCTATGCGCCGATTTCGAAGCGCTTCCACGAGAACCCGCAGGAGTTCGCCGACGCCTTCGCCAAGGCGTGGTTCAAGCTGATCCACCGCGACATGGGGCCCATCACGCGGTATCTCGGCCCGTTGGTTCCAGCGGAGCAAGAGTTGTGGCAAGACCCCGTCCCCGCCGTCGACCATGAGTTGATTGAGAAGCGGCAAATCAACGCTCTCAAGAACAGGATTCTCAAATCAGGGCTGTCCATTTCCCAGTTGGTCTCGACCGCCTGGGCGTCGGCGGCCACGTTCCGCGGCACCGACAAGCGCGGTGGAGCGAACGGGGCGCGCATTCGTCTCGCACCGCAGAAGGATTGGGAAGTCAACCAGCCAGCCGAACTGGCGAAGGTGCTGAAGACGTTGGAAAAGATCCAGTCGGCCTTCAACCGCTCGCAGTCCGGCGAGAAGAAGGTCTCACTGGCGGACGTAATCGTGCTGGGCGGCTGCGCAGCCATCGAGCAAGCCGCCCAGAACGCCGGCCACGACGTGCAGGTTCCCTTCACGCCAGGGCGCACCGACGCGACGCAGGAGCAAACCGACGTGGAGTCGTTTGCCGTGCTCGAACCGACCGCAGACGGGTTCCGCAACTACGTCCGAAACGGACAGACAAGACCGGCGGAGGAGTTGTTGGTGGAGCGGGCGTGCCTGCTGACGCTGACCGCTCCTGAGATGACGGTGCTCGTAGGCGGCATGCGCGTCCTGAAGGCCAACGTCGGGCTGTCTGAACTCGGCGTCTTTACCGACCGGCCCGAGACGTTGACCAACGATTTCTTTGTGAACCTGCTCGACATGAACACCGAGTGGCAGAAGTCCTCCCAATCCGAGCACGTCTACGAGGGACGCAATCGCGCAAGCGGCGAACTCAAGTACACCGGCACTGCCGTCGACCTCGTCTTTGGTTCCAACTCCCAGCTTCGAGCCATCGCGGAAGTCTATGCCTGTGCCGACTCGCAGCAGGCGTTTGTGCGTGACTTTGTCGCTGCGTGGGACAAGGTGATGAATCTTGATCGCTTCGACCTTGCCCGATAATTTCGAACATGCAGGCTCGTCAGCTCTGTTTGGCGAGCCTTTCTTTTTTTCACCATCTCGCTGGAAAACCAGAACGTCCCCCTGTATCCCGCGCCGGACCAGCCGGCCGCAGATAGGCAAGCCGCAGTGGGTTGAAGGCCGATTCGCCGAGACAAAGCAGGTGCGGGACATCGGCGTCTACTGGATGCAGGACCAGTTCGACTTCCAGTTCCCCGCCGAGTGGTCGCTGGAGGTCGAACAGGACGGCAAGTGGAATGCGTTCGAGCTTTGCACTACCGACCGTTACGACACACGAGCGAACCAGTACAACGTCGTTCATCCCGCCGCCCCGCTGAAATGCGACGCGATCCGAGTTAAGATGACACCGAAAGAAAACACCTGCGTTGGTATCCTCGAAGTACAGGTCGCGTTTGAAGAATAACAACACATCTCTCAGTACCGATCTGATCGACCGGTGCTTCCGGTGGCCAAAAGAAAAGAGTCAGAACATGCATCAAATGAAAATGCTCCAAAGCCTCAGAACGCTTTTGTTGGTCGCGTGCCTTGCTTCCTTTTCCAATGCCTCGGCGCTTGCCGATGAGCCGAAACAGGGGGACACGAAGGAATTGAATCTTGGGAACGGCGTTGGCCTTGAACTGCTCTACATCCCGCCGGGCAGTTTCATGATGGGCAGCACGGCGGCGGAAAAGGAGTGGGCGACTGGCATCGAGGGAGGAGCCCAACCGGGAACGGTGCGCGAGCAGTACGAAGGCGAGCCTCGGCCCATGCGGGTCGGCGAGGGATTCTGGATGGGGCGCACTGAGGTCAGCATGGGGCAGTTCCGCCGGTTCGCGGACGAGACTGGCTACGTGACGGACGCGGAGAAGCCGGGCGGGTGGACGCAGTGCTTCAATCATCAATGGGATCGCTATTACTACGATTCGGGAGTCGTACACCCGTGGGAACGAAGGGAAGACAAAAGCTGGCGCGATCCCAATTTCGGCATCCCGATGCAGGACGACTTCCCGGTTGTCTGCGTCAGCTATCAGGACATGAAAGCCTTTTGCAGTTGGCTCACGACGAATGAACGCCAAGCAGGGCGACTGCCCGAGGGATTGGAAATCCGCCTGCCCACCGAAGCCGAATGGGCCTATGCCTGCCGCGGCGGGAGTCAGGAGAGTCATTATTTCTGGTGGGGAAACGATCTGATGGAGGGCAAGGGAAGGCTCAACATCTCCGCCGTCGACTTTCTTCCTGGTCGAGACACCATTTGGCCCTTGGCGAATGCTCCGTGGAGTGACGGCTTTGCCTTTCTGTCGCCGGTGGATCACTACGGCGAGAAGGGACGAAATGGTTTTGGTCTCGCGGACATGTGTGGCGGGGTGTGGGAATTCACTCTCGATCATTTCGATCCCGAAGGCGGACACGAGGAGATTCACTACGAGAGCAAGGAGCAGCTTTCGGTATCGAGTCCCGTTTGCCGAGGCGGTAACTACTTCGATGTCCCAGGCAATGCGCGTTGCGCCGTCCGGTTGGGCATCCACAGCGTTTCGTATTCCGACTCCCGCGACGGGTTTCGGATCTGCCTCGGCGTCGCAAAGAAGACTGTTGCTCGCGAGAAATAGACTCGCGCGTCTTCAAAGAAGCCAAGTAGCCCGGACCAATCGCAGCGCCGTTCCGGCATTGTCAGCATCGCCCAGCTTCACCATTGATCCCATCGCCGGAGCGGCGTCGCTTCCGCTTCTTGATCTGGTCTTCTTGGCTGCATACGGACATAATCATTAGTTCGAAGGCAAAGCCAGTCCCATTGGAATCCCGACTGGCCACGAGGCTCTTGCGCGGGCGGTATTCAACGAATCATTGCTCGCCTTTTGATAGGTTGGCAAGGCTTATGTACTTTTCCGACGTCTTCAATATTTCAAACGACATACTTGCTGACGAGAACGTCTTTGACATCTCGTTGGTAAGCGACCTGCCGCTATTCATCGATCCGTTCTTGATCTTTGACAGTGATAAACCAGTGTACCAGCAGCTCCACGAAGTCGTCGTCCGATATGTCTCCTTTCTTCGCAATAAGGTTCTCGCCGGTCAGATCACTGAAAGTCAGGAGCGTGAGTGGCTCTACTTTCCCGAGATACCAAACAATTGGTTAGGCTATTCTGTCGGCAGCAATGCCGGTCATGGATTACGAGACAAGTTTGCAAGAGGAGCCGCAATCGGACTTCGAGGACCTGTGCGCGATTTCGGTGAAGAGAGCGTCTCAAGAGGAAGCCATATCGAGCGACTTTTTCTATTCTCCAAAGGAGCCGGCAAAGACGCCTTGAGCGATTTCATCACCAATCTGTGCCACGAGTTCCTGCTCGGGTTTACTCAAAAGCTTGCCCAGGAACATCTGGCAGCGGAGCAGTGCCGACAGTTTGACATCCGGCGGGTGCGTTTTGATTTCGGGCAAGAGCGATGGATCAACGGTAAGTTCTTATTACCAGTCTTCAGATCTCAGTACGTGTTGCTCACCCCTGTTGATTTGCTGACTCAATCAGTTCCGTGGATTAACCGCCCGGATTTGTTTGATAGATTCGGCGGCATGCTCGATGCGATGAGCGATCCGCAGTTGCGCGGCAACGTCAATGCCTTTCTCCGCGAGAAGCTTGCACCGCCGCCAAATTACCCAAAGGACAAAGATTACCTACCGTCCAAGAGGGATGTCCGCTCCGCGTACGCCAGGGCCCTCGAATTGTATCCGGATTTGGCAAACTGGTATGTCGCGATCAAAGTGTTCGGCGACAATTAGTTCTCCGCTTTAGCGACAATTAGAATTCCGTGTCATGAATTCTAGTTGGTG
>JAQBZB010000336.1 GCA_027622275.1 Planctomycetota bacterium
ACGTCGATTGTAGTCAGTCCGCCTGGGCATGGTCGTACTCCGGTTTAGAACAGTAATGCAGGCCTTGAATATGACCAATCCGTCCCAAGAACTCAACAAGCATCTGCTAGCAAGCCCCAAATTCGGGCTTGGAACCGCAGATCGATCCGAGTAGACTCCCGCGTTCTTTTCTCAGCGGGCGGATGCGGGGTGTTAGGTAGCGGTCGCCTTTTGCACTCGGCGGACTCGTCGTTCAGGCGGGAAGGAGTTGATCTGATGAAGCATTTCGCCTTGGTCGGTGCCATTTTGGTGTTGAGTGCCGGCTGTCGCGCGCCAATGCCAAATTGCAACATGTTTGGTCCCTACGGCGCGACGCGAGTTCCGCCTCCTCCGACCGGTGGTTATGGTGCGCCGCAATCCTACTATACGCCCCGTCCCACGACCGTCCCTCCGACTTCCGTGCCTTCGACGATCTCGCCAACATCGACACCGGTCGGTACAGGCTTTCGCCCTTCGCCATCAAATCGGTGGTCGAATATCGATGATCCCGCCATTGGTCCGATCGCCCAGGACAACACCTGGGCACCGACACGTCCCGCAATTTCCGATGCACGCGTCGTCGACTTGCGGGATTTGGATGTTGCTCTGGCGAGCCACGCAACAGCGATTCCGAGTGTGCCATCGACCGTCGTTGTTGAGCATGATGGACCGATCCGCATTTTGTCGTCCGAGTCTTCAACCGCGAACGCTGAACTCCCACGTCTGCGAGGCATGTTCGTGAATGACGTGACTCGCGTCGCGGAACCGCGACCGTTTGTCCCGTCAGGGCGCGTGATCGATATTTCGCAACTGCCGGATGCGCCGGTCGCCGCACGCACAGCCCAGACCCAATCATCGCAAGCAGCGAGCCAGTCTTCGACGCGTCAAGCAACGGTTATCGATGGCGGTTGGAAGACGAGAACAACGACCTTGCGTGTCGCCGGCACGTAACGGTCCAGCCCTGGCGAGCAGCCACTTGAACAGACTTCGAGCGGAGAACGGTTCTCGTGCTAGGCTTATCGACGCGACTGAGTTCGTGGACCAAACAACTGCCGTCCATCACGTCCACTGCGGCGCACCGTCGTTGGTCAGGCGTGTTAGGCCAAATCAATTCGCTTGAGCCCGCTCTTGAATCGGTCGATGGCGAAGAACTTCGACGCCAGAGCCTCTCGCTGCGGTATCGCGCGCTCAGCGGAGAACCGCATCTTGGCTTGCTGCCCGAAGCTTTCGCTTTGATTCGCGAGTCGGCTCGCCGCACGCTCGACATGCGCCACTTCGACGTCCAAGTCCTCGGCGGGATCGCGATGTGTCATGGAGCCATCACCGAGATGCAGACGGGCGAGGGAAAGACGCTCGCTGCAACGCTGCCGCTCTATTTGGCCGCACTCGCTGATCAAGGGGCTCATCTGGCAACCGCGAACGACTATCTGGCCGCGCGCGATGCCGCGATCATGCGGCCGGCTTACGAACTGCTGGGGATGACGGTTGGTGTTGTCGAAGCGGCAACCGCCCGCTCGCTGCGTCAGAAGGCCTATCGCTGCGACATTACTTACGCGGCCTCGCGTGAGTTTGGATTCGATTTTTTGCGCGATCGGTTGTTGCTTGGCAAGCAAGGTGAAACGACTCGCGACCTGCTGGGCGGGATGCTTGGCCAGCGTCGACCTGGGACCGCCAGCGAGCCGGTGCAACGCAGCCTGCACTTTATCCTGGTGGATGAAGCTGACAGCATCTTGATTGACGAAGCCCGCACGCCGCTGATCGTCAGTTCGCTGCCGGGCAACTCGCAAGACGTGGCCGCTGCGCTCTACCGTTGGGCGGCCACGGTCACCGACTCGTTTGAAGAGGATGTCGACTATGAGTATGACCACCGAGAACGGAGCGTGACGTTGCGTCCTCTAGGGCGGCGAAAGGTCCGTGAGCTGGAGAAACCGGACACGTTGGACGCGGTCGCCATGTTCGACATCTACGAACACGTCGAGCGGGCGATCAAAGTCGATCGGGAGTTTTTCATCGATCGTCACTACATCGTTCGCGACGACGAGATTGTCATCGTTGACGAGAACACCGGACGCCTGGCGGAGGGCCGCAAGTGGCGAGATGGAATCCATCAAGCGATCGAAGCCCGCGAGGGAATCACCGTCAGCGTGAAGACCGGCGAGGCGGCTCGCGTGACCGTGCAGGATTTCTACCTGCGGTACGATCGGCTGTGCGGGATGACGGGAACCGCGGCAACTTCGCGGCGCGAGCTGAAGCGGATTTACCGTGCTCCGGTGCATGTCATTCCGACCAACCGGCCGTCAGTCCGCGAATGCTGGCCGGATCGAGTCTTGGGAACGAGCGCGGCCAAGTGGCGTGCGATAGTCGAGGAAGTTGCGGAACAACACGCGCTAGGGCGGCCCGTGCTGATCGGCACACGTTCGATTGACAAGTCCGAACTCCTGTCGCAATTACTCGTCGAAGCTGGCATCGAACACAACGTGCTGAATGCCAGGAGACACGCCGAAGAAGCAAAGTTCGTCGCCAGTGCGGGCGAAGTCGGCAAAGTCACCGTTGCCACGAACATGGCCGGACGGGGTACGGATATCAAACTTGGCGAGAGTGTCAGGGAACTAGGCGGGCTGCACGTGATATGTACCGAGTTGCACGAGTCGGCTCGCATCGATCGGCAGTTGGTCGGCCGCTGTGCTCGCCAAGGCGATCCCGGTTCGTTTCGGCAGTTCATGGCCTTGGACGACGATATCATCAGGGCCGGGCTAGGGCCTCGCGCCGCGGCGCGTTACGAACGCGTGGGCGCGGCATCGCCAGGAAGCTACAATCAGTTTGCCCGTGTCTTGCGGGCTGCACAAGCGAAGATCGAGCGGCAACACTACGGACAACGCCGCCTGCTCCTCTACCACGAGAAAGAACGACGAAAGACGCAGCTTCAAATGGGACAAGACCCCTATCTCGACGCCACCAGCTAATTCGTTCACTCGCGGGCAAACTTCGTGTAAGGTGTATCGGGGGAGTCGTCTTAGAAATAGCTCTCTACGCGCAAGGCTTCGTTGATGTTCGCCAGTACGAAGAACCGTTGGCTGTGCAGTCGGCATGCTGCCGCGAACCGACGCCCCCGAAGGCGATGGCGACTCATCGAGCGGCTGGAGCCGCGGATCTTGCTGGCGACCGCCGAAGGAACTCCGTTCGCTTTGGGCGAAGTCTTGGACGCCAGCCGATTGGCCGGTTCCTTGTCCGCTGAGATCGACTGGGGCGACGGAGTTACGACAGCCGCGGATGCTTCTCCGAGTGGTGGTGGTTCATTGGTCGGGCGAGTCGACTACAGCTTCGACACGAACAACTTCTTCGACACGCAAGTGAAGAAGGATCTCTTGCAGCTGGCAGTCGACACGATCTTGTCTCAGTTGGGCGACGATCTGGCAGAGATTATGCCGAGCGGACAAAACACTTGGATGGCCGAGTTCGCTGACCCAGGTACTGGCGACTCGCAAACCATCACCGACCTGCAAGTCGCCGCGGACGAGATCGTGATCTTTGCCGGGGGGCGCGACCTGGGGGGCTCGCTTGGCATTGGAGGAACGGGTGGATTTAGCGTCAGTTGCGTCGACCCATTGTTCTGCGACACCGTTTCGACGCGAGGCGAATCGGGCGTCACGGAGGCAAACTCGCTCGATTTTGGTCCGTGGGGCGGCTCGATTTCATTCGACGCCTCCGCTGATTTTCATTTCTCTGACTCGACGGACGACTTGGGATCACAGCAAGCTGACTTCCTGTCTGCCGCCATGCATGAAGTCGCCCACGTGCTCGGGTTCGGAACATCCCGGTCGTGGACGACCTTCGTTTCAGGCAGCGTCTTCAGTGGTCCCGCCGCTCAAGCCGCCTACGGTGATCAAGGCGTTCCGCTGGCGGGTACGAGTAATGGCGGCCATTGGGCGAACGGAACACAGAGCGATGGCCAGGAAGCGGCGATGGACCCGTCGCTAACCACGGGGACGCGAAAGTTGTTCACGACGCTTGACTTCGCGGCACTCGATGATGTTGGCTGGGATCTCCTCCTGCCTACTGCTACGGTCGCTGGCTCTCATACCTACGGCGACGATGGCGTCTATGACATCATCGTGACGCTCGCGGGAAGCGGCGGTGGCGTGACCACGCGACAATTGCAAGAAACAGTCACCAACGTCCCACCAGCATTGGTCGCAGCGGACGATCAGGCCGTGGGACTCGGCGAGCCGTTCACGATCGCCGACGTCGGAGTTTTCACGGACCCTGGTTTCGGAGCGAGCGAGACCTTTACATACACGATCGATTGGGGAGACGGATCGACGCTAGGAAGCGGCTCCGCGAGCATCGATTCATCGGGAGTTGCTGGAGCTGCAACGGAGGGTTCCTACGACGGCACGCATACGTATGTCATCGGCGGGAACTACAGCGTAACTGTCACGGTCACTGATGACGACGGCGGAACGGATTCCGGTTCGTTTCAACTGAGCGTTTCTGCCGCGTTGTCGGTCGAAATTGCCGCCGAGCAAATCCCGGAAAACGGAGGAATCGGAGTCACAACTCTCACGATCACTCGTCTATCGAATGACTTGAGCCAATCGCTCACCGTACTTCTGAGTACCGATGAGTCCGAACTCGACATTCCAGCAAGCGTCGAACTCCCAGCCGGTGAAGCCACCGTCGTGGTTGACGTTGACGCGGTTGACGATGATGTCTTGGACGGCGCACAAGGTGTCACGATCACGGCGACCGCGACCGGGTTCCTCGACGGGACTGACGATCTGATCGTGACCGATCATGAAACGCTCTCGTTGACGATCGACACTCCGACGGTTTTAGAAAGAGCGGGCAGCGCGGCAACGTTCGCAACGGTGAGACGAAACAACACGAATATCGACGCGGCACTCGAGGTCGTGATTTCGATCGACGACGGGACCGAGGCCTCCGCGGCCGAGTCGATCATCATCCCCGCGGGCGAAGCTTCGGCGACTTTTTCGATCGACGCGATCGAAGATGAGATCGCGGACGGCCCGCAGCTGGTGACGTTCACCGTGATGGCGGGCGGTTACATTTCGGACAGCGATACGCTTCGAGTCAGCGATGTTGCGTCGTGGCACAACGCCGCTCAGCCCCGGGATGTTGATGGCGACGGCAATGTCTCGCCAATTGATGTGTTACTAATTGTCAACGACTTGAACAGCCGAGGTGCCCGCCCGCTGTCCGTTCCCGAGTTGGCTGCTGTCCCACCGTACCTGGACGTCAACGACGACGGATTCGTCTCTGCGGTCGATGCGTTGATCATCGTCAATGCGTTGAATAACGGAGCTGCGAATTAAGCGGGCGAAACGCCCGCGAGCCGCGATTTCGCGGGCCGATTACAAGATCAGCTACCGCTGGTGAATGCTGTTGCCGACGAGTCGGAGAATTCAGCAAACAATCTGCTCCGCGGTGACAACCTGAGCTAACAAGAGATTGATTATTACCAATCGTGGGCGGATTTCATCTTGCCCAGTGGGATGCACCGTCGGTTAGAATGAATCGAATCTAAGGAAAGCCAAATGACGACCGCAGCCATACCCGACACACGAACACTAGCGGACATGCTTGAAGATCTAGGCAACATTTCGCCAGATCGCGTGCTTATGCATCCACCGCCGGGAACCGCAACCGAGCAGGATGCCATTGACTACGACGCTCGCCGCGAACGACTCTGCGAACTCGTTGATGGTGTATTAGTGGAGAAAGCTGTGGGGTATCACGAATCGATCATTGCAATCGCCATCGCAACGATGTTGCGGACCTTTGTCGTTTCTCGAAATCTGGGTTTTGTTTCCGGCCCGGATGGGATGATGCGATTGTTTCCCGGCCTGATTCGCATGCCTGATGTCACGTTTGCCTCGTGGTCACGATTTCCAGAAGGAAAGTTGCCGAGAGAAACTGCCCCGGATCTTGCGCCAGACCTCGTAGTCGAAGTCGTCAGCCTTTCCAACACTCCTGGCGAGATGGAACGTAAGCGGCAGGAGTATTTCGCCGCCGGAGTCTTGCTTGTCTGGATGATTGATCACCGCAACCAAACCGCAACCGTTTACACATCACCTGGCGAGTACAGAGAATTCAGCGCGAACGAGTCGCTGGACGGCGGTGACGTACTTCCCGGCTTTACGCTTTCCTTGGCCGAACTGTTCTCCGAACTCGACCGCCAAGCGAGTGATCTAGGCCCGGAGCCAGGCTAACGCTTTGTCATGGTTCCGTTTTCAGCTCCCGATCACACGATTACTCAGCAGCAAGGCTGGCGCAAATCAACTCGCTGTCGTTGCGGATAAAGACGTGCTGGTGGGCAAACGCCGGATGCGCCCAGCAGACCCCGTGGCGACGTCCGCTGCCGCTGAGTTGGTCCGGAGTTGGATCGATCAGCCGCGCTCGGCTGATCTCATGAAAGCCCTTGGGGTCTAACTTCGAGATGATCAGCTCGCCCATCTCGTTGAACATCCAGACACGATCGCCGTTGCGAACGAAGTGGATATTGCTCCAGCGATTTCGCGGTGTCGCCGTTTGATCTTCCCAAACGCGGTCACCGGTTGCTGCGTCCAAGCAGCGCAGTTCGCCATAGCTATCGACCCCGTAGATCTGGTCGCCAGCAAAGATCGGCGTGCTGATGATCGAATGCAAGGCGTCGGTATTCTTTTCGTCGCGCCCCGAGCGTTGCCAAATCGTTTCCACGCCGATTTCGTCTTGCCGCAACCGCAACATCAACGACCCATCATAAAACGACGTCATCAACAGACGCCCCGCGTCGCTGACGGGTGTTGCGATGCCGATCGGCATGTTGCGCGGCTTGAAAGGGACTCGCCAATGGATTTTTCCCGACGCCGGATCGATGCCCGCGACACTGTCGCCGGTCCAACAGATCAGCACATCGCGACCCGCCTGTTGCAAAATGATCGGAGCCGAGTATTGCGCCCGATCGTTGAGCGTACGCCATGTCTCCTCGCCGCTCTTGCGGTCAAACGCGACAATCGATGCGTTATTCTCCGCGCCGATATGCACGATGACAACGTCTTGATAGATGATCGGCGAACCCGCAATCCCCCAGATCGGCATTCGACGCGATTCCTCGATCTTGTACTCGTCGTTCAGGTCATGCGACCAAAGCACTTTCCCCGACTCGGCGTCGAGGCAATGAAAGTGCCCCATGGCACCGAGTGCGTACGCCCGGCCATCGTCGATCGTGACCGACGCGCGAGGCCCAGCCTTGTATCCAACGGTGTAGGCGCAAGGGTACTGATGCGACCACGCTTTCTCGCCGGTCTTCCAGTTGAAACAGTGAATCCGCTCGATTTGCTCGGGCTCGGCAACTCGATCGGTGACATAGACTCGACCGTCCGCGACCGTCGGCCCGCTGTAGCCGGCTCCGATCGGCTGCCGCCAAACCGCTTCGATGCGATCCGACTTAAACTCCTCGATGATCCCAGTTTCCCGCCAGACACCGTCGCGCTGCGGTCCTCGCCACTGGGGCCACTCGTCCGCGATAGCGGCATAGCCGGAGAGGATCATCCAACACGTGAGCAGTGCAATACAAGCGGCGAATCGCATGACGATCAAACTCCGAGGCGATTGGGAAGGCGGTAAGCACCGTTCGAGGAATTAGTGAGCGGAATGGCGCTAGCCACCGGTTCTTCGTGCGCTGTGAAACACCGGCGGCTAGCGCCGTGCCGCTCACCTGAATTCGGACAGGTATTTCTCGAACGTTCCTAAGTCGCATCGAGCCTAACAAGAATGCCGCCCGAAAGATAGCTGCTCGCGAGAGCACCCGCCGTGAGGCGACTAGGCCCAATCTTGTTCGTCGAGATTCAGCTCAGGGCGTTCGTGCCAGCGGATCTCTTCGATGTCTTCTTTCGCCTTGAAGTACGCGTCAACGACGGACGGATCCCAGTGTGCCCCGGCTCCGCGTTTGAAGATGCCATCGACCTTCTCGTCCGGCATCCCAACTCGATACGGTCGATCGCTGGTCATCGCGTCGTAGGCATCGGCGACCGACATGATGCGTGCGATTTGCGGGATCTCTTCACGCGACAAACCCCTTGGGTAGCCTTTGCCGTCCCACTGTTCGTGATGATGGAGGACAGCGGGCAGCACGTCGGCGAGCTGTTTGATATCGGCGAGAATCTTGTGCCCCAACTCCGGATGCTTTTTGATGTGTTCAAATTCGGTATCCGTCAGCCGGCCCGTCTTCCGCAGCACGTTGTCATCAATGCCGATCTTGCCGACGTCGTGAAGCAGGCCGGACATGTAGATCGTATTCAAGAGCTTCGGATTGACTCGCAACTCCAAGGCGATTCGCACCGCGTAGCGAGCCACGCGATCGCTATGGCCGCTGGTGTACGGGTCTTTGGCGTCGATCGCCGAAACGAGGGCTCGAACGATATTGGCCAGCAATTCGGATTGCTGCCGGTACAAGTCGCGGTTGCCGCTGTGTATGCCAAGTAACGCGCCGACGGAACAAAGCAGATTGGCTTCGATCGTACCGAATTCGCGATCGTCAACGTGATTGAACGCAGCCAGCCAACCAAAGACGTTATCACCCTCGCACAGCGGCACGGCGATTAACTGCCGTACGCCGCGTTCATACCAGTTTCTCTCAATCATCGTTTTTTCGTTGGCGATAAACGGGCCGGTTGTCGCGGAGAGTTCGAGATCTTCGACGAGCGCTCGGAACTCCTCTTCATCGACTGGACAATCGCCGCTGATAATCAGATTCGGCCGAGTTCGTGCCTTGTAGGTCGAGTCGCCGTGTTCCGCGACGGGCAGGTACTGGATCGCGAACGAGCTGGCTGGAACGCAATCGACTAGCCACTCGATGGCGAGTTGGCCGAGTTCCTCGTCGGAGCGCGAAATCCGCAGATTCTGGGTGATTGTATAGAGCAGACTGATTTCTTCGTAGGTTGACGCGAGGTTCTGCGAGATCAGATCGACCTCTTTCTTCATCCGCGTGACATCCGCCTCGGCGTTCAGCTTGCCGACGATCGCTTCCGCCAGACGCAGCAACACATCGGCGTCCCAGATCGCTTGGCAATCCAACCACGCTTGGGCGGCCTGCCGATCTTCGTCAAACATGCTGGTGAGCGGGGCGAGATTCCGTTTGGCCTCTTCCGTTGCAAACAGGCCCGTTGCAAACAGGCCCGTCGCGACGAGACTCTTCCCGACGGTCAGGTACATCGGTAGCGCCAGAGCTAGAACTCCGTCCACATCGGCGATGAACTGTGCCTTGCCGTCACGTGCCACCGCACGGACAAGTTCTTCGGCGGCCATCGTCTGCAGTTCCGGAACGGTTTGTCCGGCTTGCAGTAAATCACCGGTTTCACCATCCCAGATCGCGAAGTCGATCGAAAAGTTGCGTCGCAATTCGTCGACTAACGCGCGACATTCCGTCCCTGTAGCGGCGGCACTGCTACTGAAAGTCAGGGTATTGGGGGCGGAGGCGACGGCCATGGTGCGAGTCCGGACTTACGGGCATACATTGGACTCGAAAACCTAGGTCATGAATGTCTCGCCGGCAAGTTGGCGTTGCCGAGCGGCCCCATTCACCGCAAGAACGCCACGGACCAGCCATCAGACGATTGGCAGCTGACTTTATACCGTAGTGGTGGCTTCCAGCCGCCACCGTGGCGGCTGGA
>JAQBZB010000337.1 GCA_027622275.1 Planctomycetota bacterium
TAATGAACTATAATGCGAAAAAAAGAGCAGAAACCCTAAGTTTTCAGCCCCTATGTCCAGTGATCTGGGGTCTCCACATATCCTCCCCCTGATTCTAACGGAGCCTATGGAGCAACTTTGTGGAATGGGCTTGCTACACGTGCGGTCTGAGCGTATCAATATGCTTTCGTGTCGAATTCCGTCGAAACTGCTGGCGGGAGGGATGGATGCTCATTCGGAACGGTCTACGGACACTGATACTATTTTGGGCTTTGGTCGTGTCGCCTGCCAACGCGACGGATCTCCACTACTTCGTCGTGGATAAGTCGAGATCCATCGGCGAGAACAACCTTGTTGCGCCGCTAACAAAGGCTCTCAAGGGTCACGTCAATACGCTCGGCGAGCAGGCTGAAGTACGCATCATATTCTTCGACAGCACGGCCAAGAATCACAAAATCTGGCCGAGTATGTCCTTCGATGCGAAGACGAACTTCGGCGAGTACTTCGCGAAGAGCTTCCGGCCCGGTGGAAACACGCGTCTGTTCGACACCGTCGCCGAGGTCATCAAGGAAGTCTCGTCCGTGGCTGACGACTACGAGACGGTAACAATGATGATCCTGTCGGACGGGGAGGACTCAAAGAAGGGACGAATGCGGGACTGGAAGGAAGTCCAGTCTCTCGCGTGTGACCTTGTTCATGCGCACGGCAGTGTCTTGATTACGTGGTACACGCTGGGCTTTCAGGCCAAGCTGCTCCCCGATAGTTGTATAGAAGTCAAGAAGGTCGATACCGGCGGTCTGGAGGACCCATGTGTATTTGAAGATCCCCCTGTCGCAAGGTTCGAGGCCTACCCGACTCGCGTGAAGATTGGCGAGCCGGTGAAGTTCTTCATGCTCCCTTCGCCGGGGAAGGTGTCTGGAGTGGAGTGGGATTTCGGAGATGGCGCCAAGGGCCACGAACCCGAAGATAGGCATGCGTATGCTACGGTGGGCCGGTTCAGTGTGTCCCTCCACGAGCGCGGCCCGTGCGGCGACGACACCGCAGTTGTGAGGGATTGCATCGAGGTCGTCGAGGTCATTCCTCCACAGGCTGAATTTTCCTGGGTACCCGGTCATCCGCGCGTTGGGCAGGACGTGCAGTTGATTAACCGATCCTCCGGTCAGCCGGATAACTTCGCATGGACACTGGGTAGTTATGGAAATAGCATCGATGCTTCGCCAACGTTCACGCCGACGGCTCCCGGCGATGTAACTGTCTCGCTTACCGTAACCAAAGGCGACCAGGCTCACAAATCGGCCAAGACAATAGAAGTTCGCCCAGTGCCTCCTGATCCGGAGTTCGCTCTTGCGCCACCCAATGAGATCAAGATCGGTCAGGAGTTGCGATTGATCGCCAAATCGAAGGCAACCAGCCTGGAGCACAGTTGGACGGTTGCGGGCCGAGAACTGTTAAGCGGCGCCGAAGCCCGATGGACAGCAGACGAAGGCGGCATGATCGACATCTTCCATTCGGTGAAGGGCGAAGGTGGCATCGCGACGGCGCGCGATAAGATCTATGTAACCGGTTACGCGCCCCCGTCCGCGGACTTCACCATTGATCCCAATCCGGTGCTTGTCGGCGTCCGCGTGTCGATCCGGGCGAGTCAAGACGATCCGTCATGGACTCATGAATGGCTGATCGAGGGTAAGAAGAAGAGCGGTGTCGAAATCCAGTGGTCGTCCCAGACGGCTGCTACGTATGAAGCGACACATGTCGCAATCGGTCCCGGAGGCACCTCGACCTTGGCCAAGACGATTCACGTAATCTCCCACCCGAAGCCCGATCCGGATTTTGAGATTGCGCCTATTGCAGCCAACATCGGGGGTACGGTTGTCATCCGCGCCAAAGCTACGGACGCATCGTGTCGACACGCTTGGGTGATTGGTGGCCAAAACTTCGAAGGGCCGTCGATCGACTATCCTGCTGAAAAGCCAGGGGCGGTCGAGGTACGGCATACTGTCACGGGACCAGGGGGCTCTGCATCAGTCGATAAAAGCTTCTCGGTCGTGGATCCCGGGCTTGTGCAGGTCGTGTTCAAAGCCGACCCCGTGGAGGGCAAGCATCCTTTGAAGGTACAATTCACAGATATGTCTACGGGCAGCGTCGCCATCGCGCATCGATGGGAATTCGGCGACGGCGGTACGAGTCCCGAAAAAGATCCCCGATATACCTATGAGACAGCCGGTGTGTACCGAGTCACGCTGCACGTCCAGAATGCGTTGCGCGAATGGAGTGACAGTAAGCCGCTGGATATAGCTGTCACCAATCCATTACCATCCTGGATCAAATGGGCTGTTGCTGTGGTCGCCCTGCTGATCGTTGGGTTAATCGCATATTCAAAGACAAGACCACAGCCGATTGTCGGCAAACTTGAGTGGGTATCTTTGGACGGCGCGAAGGGCAGCATTAGTCTCTCGGGGACCAAATTCACAATCGACCGTGCGTTGCTTGGGCAACACGCCACGGATATCTTCACCGTGGAGAAGAGGCGAGGTGATGACTATTGCAGTGTCTACCGAAATGGCATGCGCCATCAGGAACTCAAGGACGTCACAGCGTTCAAATTGGAAGGTGTGAAGTTCAAGTACAATCAATCGGCTTGAGTGTGTCAAGTTCACGGAGGAGACCATCGACATGAGTACTTATCTTGACGGAGCAATCGAAGGCCTGTTGCAGGGCATCTATCAGACACCCAAGGGTATCTACTCCCCTACGCTGGTCATCGGTTTGGGCGGCACGGGGCTGAAGGTGCTGCGGACGCTGAAGAAACAAATTTCTCACCATGAGCATCCGAATATTCAATTGATCGGGATCGATAGCGACAACGGAGAGAACCACCGGGAGCCTCTTCTGACAGCGCTTAGTGACCGCGAGCTGGTGATTCTTGATCAGAATGTCGCGGTCAAGGCGCTCGCGTCCGCGGAGGCGGGATTTCCCGAGTATAAGCATGTGCTCGCCTATCTCCCCGACATGTACCAAAGCTACAAGGGCATCCACCTTGAGGTGCGCAGCAAGGTCGAAACACAGAGAGGCGCCGGCCAGTTCAGGCGTGCGGGAAAGCTGCTCTTCTGTTCGAATGTCAGCAACGGTGCGCAGCTTGACCAGGTCTTTGCGCAAGCGCGCACGAATTTGATCGGCCTCGCCACTACGCTCGAGCACACGATCGAGGGCGTCAGTGTCGCCCCCGGGATCCGAATCTTTGTCGTCTGCTCTCCAGCAGGTGGCACCGGCGCCGGATCCCTAATAGATTGCCTGGCGTTGATTCGGCGCCATTTCAACGGACCACAGGACTGCGTGACCGCATTGTTGCTCCTTCCCGGCGCGGCGCTGGATAAGGAGTTGACTCACCCGGTAGACGAGATCCCGAATACACGTGGAAATGCCATGGCGACGATAAGGGAACTGCAACCTTTCCTGTCAGGGGACTTCAGCAAACACACGTTCACTTTCGACAATGCTACGGCGTATGAGCACGTTTCGGGTAAGGCACTCGTCCATGACGTCTACCTGATTGGCGACACGCTCCAGGACAGGACTCCGGTATCGAGCTGGCGAGAGATTTGCCAGGCGGTCGGATACTTTCTCTACGGGGTTGTTGGCACCGGCGTCGGCGCGTCTCAGGCATCCGGAGCCGTTAATGGCCAGATAGACCCGTCGGCGAGGCGAGAAGCAGTTCCTCGCCATTTTAACTCCCTTGGAATCGGCGTTCTGGAGTACCCCGTGGATGAACTTGGGTCATTCGGCATCCACAGTGCTCTCAACCAGTTCCTGTCCCATGTCCTCGACAAGAAGGCACCGTCGCAGAAAGCGATGGACGAAGCTAACGCCACCACCGCATCGCTGGGCATCGACTCGCTCGACGATCTCAGAGCCCAGCTCAACTTCACGACGGGGAATGTAAGCGAGGCCTCATATCTTCACGGCGAGTCAGCACGAAAGCAGGCACTCAAGGTCTACGATCAGGAGTTTCTTGGGATGGCTCACGCGAAAATGACCTCCATCGACTCGAGGCTCAGTGCCTACGATCAAGAGCTGGCGCAGAGCGCCTCACAGATCATTGAGCAGGGCCAACTCCTCCTTGATAAGCGCGCGAGAACACTTGCGACGGGGAAGCATGCTATCGCGGCCGCGCACCTGGCGAGCGTAAAAGCTAAGATTGAGTCGCTCTACGCGAGTTTTCGGAAGGATGTCGCGGCGCGAAAGTCGAAGCTGGAGGGCCTGGGTGGAACGCTGAAAAGCCTGGAGAAAACGATCCATCGTCTGGATTTCTACCTCGATCGCGGGCTGCGGAAGAAATACATAGCCGAGGTCAATCGCTTTCTCGAATTCCGTCTGCTGGCCAAAACCGATGCTCACATCGCAGAAATCCTGACCGCCTTTCAAATGAAGGTTAATGAGCTCATTGCGCAGCAAGACAACGTGAGTATCGCGCTCACCTCGCTACATGACGCTGTCACCGACAAGATGGAATCCATGCGCACTGCACGGACAAGCTTGAGTTTTATCCAGAGCGCGATGCCGTTCAGTGACTTTGAAAAGTGGATACAGAGCTTCAAGCTGCCGATCAGGACCGACTTTGAGGCCACAAAGCTTCAGGATGAACAGATTGTGAGAGAGGCGCTGCGCGATGTTGAGGCTGAGCTCCGGCGTGTCATCAGAAGACTTGACCTGGTCGAGGAATCGAAAAAGGACAAGAAGGCCCTCCAGAGGATCAAGAGTCTCAACGTTTCGAGCCAGCCATTCATGCACATGATCGAAACGGCACCACTCGATTCGGCGCTTGCTCCTCAGAAGTACGTAGCGGCCAACATCCCCGACAATCGCGACCCCCTTTTGCGGGAGTTTCCCGCAGTCGGCCACAAGACGGTCATTGCCATACCCACCGGCAATCAACACATGGTACTATGCCTACGCACGATTCATGGTTTTGGCTTTGCGCATTGGAGGGACTATGAGAGTGCGAAACGCTATTACCGAGACAAGGAATGGTACTTTCACTCTTTTGCCTCCGACGTCAATCTTCCGCCATTGGAGCAGGTCTCGGATGAACGGGCCGATTTGCTCCAAATCTTCGGCTTGGCGATGATGATGGATGCCATTCGAGTTCGTGGCAGCAACTACTACGCGAATATCGTAAATATTGCTGCCGTTGGCGAGGATGCCTACTGCTATCTGACATACCAAAAGGAGCCATCGGCCTTGTCGCAGCGCTTGGTGACGGAGGGCCTCGTGCAGTCGGCTCGAAGGTCGCAACTTAGCCCCCTGCCTGATCATCGACTGGGCAACAGCATTGATGCCGCGGTTGCCGCGATATCGAAGTCCGAGTGGGTTCCCCTGGTCAGGGACACAAAGGAACTCTTCGAGAACTTTGTCGACCGATGCGGAAAGAGCGAGGCGGCGCAAGAGATCTCTCAGTATGTCGAAAAAATACTCGACGTGGAACTGGCCAAGGTTCAGGAAGGTACAAGTCGGCGTGAAATACTGGACGAGATTGCCAAGGCCCTGATTCGGTATGCCAAACAACTCGGATGATACATGGCTGAACGAGGCACTCTGTTTCGCACCTCAGGAAGTTATTCCACTGCTCTTTTTGGGGGACGACAGCCGCATCGCACAGGTCGTCCATGCGGCACTGGCTTCGCTGGCTGAGCCGGACTTGAGTCGTGTCATACGCCTTGCGAATTGGGATAACTTCTCCGTACAAAGAGAAGACTTGTATTCCGAACAGTTCAGGCGATCGATTCATCCCCGTAGAATATGGGCAGGTTCCGCGCCGTGGTGCGTGACCGTTATTGATTCCGCGACGACACCGGTCACAAGTTATTTGAAGCTGCGCGCCGACTTGCGTGACCGCGAGATGTGGCCGCTGCAGCACATGCTATTTGTCTGCGGGAGTGCTGAGGTAAGTTTCTGGCAAGACGCGGCAACCGCACTCGCGGACATACATGATCCGGTCTTCTTTCTTTCAGAGAAGGGCGCACAGTCGAGAAGCAGTGAGCTGATCGCAGCGGGTGTCGCTAGTTATATCTTTACGGCTTGGTCACGTTACTTCGAGACACAGGACGGGAATCTCCGCAATGCCCTATGCTTATGGGGACCCGCTCGAATCTTCACACTGGGGGTCGGTCGTGATGTGCCGGACATCGATTACCAGACGGCGATTTGGCGTCCGCCCATACAACGGCGACTATTCGGCGAATGGTGCGAAAAGATCACAGGAGACGTTCCCCACCATTCATTCCCTGCAACACGAGAGATTATCGAGCGCTGGCTGCCGGAGGACGCCTATTACCTCGACGCGCCGGAAGAGGGCACCGGCTCAGCGGATGCGTGGGCAGGCCCCACAATTGCCGCCGCATCGCAATCGGCAGAAATCGAAACCGTGCGCATCCGGTACCGAGAGGATAGCCGAACCCCAGGATTCCCGTCCCATACCGCGCTGTACGCTTGGTCGCAGCGTATTGCCCTTCTCGACAAGCTACGCAGCCTCTTGCGTATTGTGGACCGTCAGTCAGTCGACACCGTCATTTCCGTTCGCTCGCGTCCGTTCAGCGGGTTACTCAGGAAGAGGGTGGACAGCTATCTCGTCGTGTCGGACGAGCCCGCGGGCATGTTTACCGCGCTCAGGCAAAGACTGATCAATGCGGCAGGCTATCTAAAAGATCTGGCATTGACTGAGTCGCGTGAAGCTACTGAAGGCCAGTCGCTGCAAAACAACAAGGTTCTGCTCAAGAAGAGAGTTGGGTGGATTCCCTCGATGCCAGGTGCATTGATGCGTGTCGCATTGATCAGCGTCGGGCTGGCGTGGCTTTTCATCGGCACATTCCTCTGGGCTCCAGGCTCTCACCCGTTCAACGATCCAGTCATGCGGTGGGCAGCAATTGGTGCCGCCTCCGTATTGGTTCTGCTCGCAACGGGCGTGGTTGCGCAATACTGGATCACGACGGTCTCCGCGGAGAACTGCGCGCGGGACGCCCGCCGAGATTTGATCCACGAACATCTTTACGATGTCGGGAATATCATTGTCGACACGCTACGCAAACTGGTTGCACCACTCTCCGATCATGTCAAACAACTCGAGGGCGATCTCAATAGTCTCGCGGCTGTCGTATGCGGGGAAACCGACTGGACCGCCCATGAGAAGTCAGACGGTGTTTTCGCCAAGAAGGCGCTCGTAAACGCCAACCCGCGCTTTGGCCCCGACTCCTTCTCCACGCTTGTGAAACCGCTCATTGGCGATCTCGCGAAGCGGGTGCATAAGGCAATCAAGGCCGACCTGGAGTCACGCGACTGGCCGACGCTCGATCAGGCGCGCTGGTTAGAAGTGGTGGCGATTCGCGGCGAAGAAGTCACGCGCGATACGCTGGTGCGATTCAAGTATGAGGAAGCGGCCAGGTCAGCGGGCTTGACTTCTAATGACTTGGAGCTGGTGGTGAGTGATGTGGTCAGCGCCGCACGGCATCCCGCATTCCCCTCGCCAATGACGCCCAACTGCCATGTAGTCCTGTATGCGCCGACAGATTGGCAACGATACCTCGGCCGTCATGACAACGTCAGGATCTACGGTCTAAATCTCAAAGGATTGATGGCGGTCGCGGCCATTCCGCTCGTCCTCGAGTAAAATCAGTACGATAGATTACCATGCTATTTCTCGCGTCCATCGTCTTTGTCGCCCTCTTCTATGTCCTTCCGGGGGCCTGGGCCCTTGACCTGTTTACACAAATCGGTGCGCCAAGGATTCAAATAGTTGCGCATGTGCTATTCCTTGCGCTCATGGGGTGCGTCTATTTGCTCCTTATTCTGGTGCTCAGAGTGGGCAAATTCGGCTATGAGGAGCTTCTCATGGCTCCCGGCAAGAAGTGTCAGGTGCTGAAGGCATTCCTGAGCGTGCGCGGATGTCGATGGTTGAATTTCGCTGGGCTTGCCGCCGTCACATCCGGCGTGGCCCTGTTCGCGCTCCGTTTGTCACTGCCCTATCAGTTCTGGCCGCTCTATGCCGCTATCATACTGGGGTTCGTCGATATTCTTCACCGCGATCAACTTGTCGACTGGGCCGATGATCTCCCCAATCCGCGCATGCCTGAAGACCAGAAAGATCAGCATCGTAAAGAGCCGGCAGACACGGTCATCACGCAGTCCTATGAGTGGGCGCCCATGGGCGAATCAGAAACCGGTGGCCCATCATGGGGCCGCGAGGAATTCAGCTTTTCGCGAGCGGTCTACGAAGAAGCCGCAGGCAGGAAGCGCTTCGACCGCAACCCGTCGGGGTACGCAAGATATGTCACCGACGGAACCGTCGCGGACATCCAGGCCGTGGCTTGGTTCTTCAGGTCGCGCTCTGAAGGCAGTGATGACGCCCCTCGTAACTTCACCCCATTGCAGGAGATGGCGGACGTAGTGGGCTTGGTCCGCTCGATTGCTTACGAACACGATGACGTGACACATGACACGTCGGACTATGCAGATTTCCCGATTGAACTGATGGTGGAGAAGCAGGGCGATTGCGAAGATCACGCCATCCTTGCGGCATCCCTCCTGCACCTCCTGGGGCATCAGATTGGCATGTTCCTGTTGGACCTCAAGGATAGTGGCCATCTCGCCCTCGCGTATCACGACCCAGACGTGACGGGCACGTTCACGATCACGGGCAAAGACGGCAAGATCTACAACTACGTTGAGACTATCCCCTGCGGCGGCGACCAACGCCTGGGTGATATCCCGGAGGCTTTTCTTAAAGAGCTTCGCAAAGCAACTTTGATACGGCTTCAAGCTTAAATGGCGTAGGGTCAAATAAGTCGTCTGCGCGCAGATGAGTCGAAAACGCCTTCGTCTGAACGGTCTTCGCGGGAGCAAGAACATGGTATTCGGTCCGAAACTCGTCCGTGTAAACAGCGAGAGGCCACGCATCGCAGGAGTTTCGTCGGTTCGAGACAGACTCCACCCATGTAAACTGGCGGGGAAGGGCGACCGCCGAGGTCAGGCAGCTTCGCGGTGGTAGAAACTCAGCAGGCCGCCGAGGCGTTCGGACTTGGTGATCTTCTTCCCTGATGATGACAGCCGCTCGTCGGGAAAAGGGATCACGTTCTCGATGCCCTGGTGATTCCTCTCAGCATGATAGTGAGCGATGTATTCACCGACCACATGCCTCAGCGACTTCTCGCCAAACAGAATCAGATCGTCCAAGCATTCTGTCTTGATCGAACGTACGAATCTCTCGGCGTATGCATTCAAATTGGGCGATCTCGCGGGGAGCTTGACGGATTGGAGTCCGGTTGATTCGAGGACGGCGTCGAAGGTAGCAGTGAACTTCGTGTCCCTGTCGTGGATCAAGTATCGTGCGTCCTTCAGGTTTCCGTCCCAGCCTGTGACGTTTCTGGCTACCTGTTTCATCCACGCCTCATTCGGTGACGTCGTGATTCCGCCAAGGACAACTTTCCGAGTACCGGTATGAATGAAGAACAGCACATAGAACGTAGCCAATCCCAACGGCGTCCAGATCTCGGCGGCGAAGAAGTCGGTCGCCCACAGAACGTCTTTGTGACGACGGATGAACTCCGCCCATGTGGTGTTCTTCTTCCTTTCGGGCGAAGGTGCGATGCCGTTTCTCTTCAGGATGTTTCCAACGGTCTGGTCGCTAATGCTGTATCCCAGG